>DASVAW010000046.1 GCA_036376135.1 Candidatus Polarisedimenticolaceae bacterium
TCCAAGCTCGACGCCCTCCCGGACCGCCCGGGGGTCTACCGCTACTACGACGCGGGCGGCGAGCTGCTCTACGTGGGCAAGGCCAAGTCGCTGCGCTCGAGGGTGCGCTCCTATTTCCAGCCCTCCGCGCAGCACCCGCCGCGCACGAGGGCGCTGGTCGAGTCGGTCGCCGACCTCGAGATCATCGTCGTCGACACGGAGACCGAGGCGCTGATCCTCGAGTCGAACCTCATCAAGAAGGAGCGGCCGCGTTTCAACGTCGTCCTTCGCGACGACAAGAACTTCCCCTACCTGAAGCTCTCGCTCGAGGACACCTACCCCCGGGTGTCGCTCGTGAGGCGCGCGCGGCTCGACAAGAACCTCTACTTCGGGCCGTTCATCCCGGCCTCGCTCGCGCGGCGCTCGATGAAGATGGTCCCGCGTTATTTCCAGGTCGCGACCTGCAACGAGGTCTTCGACGGCAAGCGCCGGCCCTGCCTCTACTTCCACCTCGACCAGTGCCTGGCCCCGTGCGCGGGGAAAACGACCCCCGACGAATACGGGAAGGCGGTTCAGCACGCGCGCCTTTTCCTGGAGGGGCGGCACAAGGACCTCGAGGCCTCGCTCGCGTCCCGGATGAAGGAGGCGTCGGACGCCCTGGAGTTCGAGAAGGCGGCGCGCCTGCGCGACACGCTGCGCACGGTCGAGAAACTCGCCGTCCGGCAGCACATCGCCTCGGTCGGGCTCGAGGAGCAGGACTACTTCGCCCACCACGCGGAGGGAAGCCAGGCGGCGCTGCAGCTCTTCCAGATGCGGCAGGGGAAGGTCCAGGCGCGGCGCGAGTTCACCTTCGACGAGATCGACTTCGAGCCCGCGTCGTTCTACGCGAGCGTGCTGGCGCAGTACTACGCCGACCAGGAGCCCCCGCCCGAGGTCTACCTCCCCGAGGCGCCGGCGGACGCGGAGCTCCTCGAGCGGTTCCTGGCGGGAAGGCGCGGCGGGCGGGTGACCCTCAAGGTCCCCGAGCGCGGGGTGAAGAAGCGGTTCCTCGAGCTCGTGCGCAAGAACGCCCTGCTCGCCTTCGAGTCGCGATTCCGCGCCGCCCACGCGCACGGGGTCGAGGCGCTCGAGTCGCTCGCCGAGGTCCTCGGCCTCGACGAGCCGCCGTTCCGGATCGAGTGTTTCGACATCTCCAACATCCAGGGGTCCGACTCGGTCGCGTCGATGGTGGTGTGGGAAGGGGGGAAGCCCAGGAAGTCCGACTACCGCACCTTCACGATCCGGAGCGTCTCCGGCCCCGACGACTTCGCGTCGATGGCCGAGGCGGTCACGAGACGCTACCGCCGCCTGCTCGAGGAGGACCGCCGCCTTCCCGACCTCGTCCTCATCGACGGCGGGCCGGGACAGCTCGGGGCGGCCGTGCGCGCCCTCGCGATCGAGGGGCTTCCGATGCTCCCGATCGTCTCCCTCGCCAAGAGGGAGGAGGAGATCTTCGTCCAGGGGGAAGGGGAGCCGATCCGCCTCGCCCGCTCGCACCCCGCCCTCCAGCTGCTCCAGCGCGTGCGCGACGAGGCCCACCGCTTCGCGGTCGCCGCCCACCGCGGCAAACGTTCCCGGCGGACGATCCGGACCGCGCTGACCGACGTCCCCGGGATCGGCCCCGCGACGGCGAAGAAGCTCCTCCGCCTGTTCGGGAGCCTGGACGGGGTGAAGGGGGCGAGCGACGAGGCCCTCGTCCGGGCGGCCGGGGCGAAGGCTGCGGCGGCGATCCGGGCGCATTTCGGAGCGACGCTCTATATTCCGCCGCCATGAGCGTCGTGCGTCGAGCGCTGCTCGTCCTCGTCGTCGCCCTGATCGCAGGGGCCGGTGTGGTCTTCGCGCGCGTCTGGCAGGCGACGCATCCGGCGCGCGCCGCCCGTGCCGACCAGGCGATCGCCCTCGACCTCGCGAAGGCCGAAGGGGTCACGTTCAAGGCCGCCGACGGCGTCGAGCTGCGCGGCTGGTTCCTCGAGGGTACGGCCGGGGGGCCCGCGGTCATCCTGTGCCACGACCTGGGCGGAAGCTCCGCGCAGATGATCAACCTCGCGATCTACCTCCAGAAGAAGGGGCTGCACGTCCTGGCCTTCGACTTCCGCGGCCACGGCGCGAGCGCCGAGGCCGCCGCGACGCTCGGCGCGACGGAGAAGCGGGACGTCCTGGGGGCCCTCGACTACCTGGTCGCGCGGGGGGGAGGCGCGATCGACCTGCGCCGGGTCGGCGTCTACGGAACCGGCTCGGGAGCGCACGCGGCGGTCCTCGCGGCGGCCGACCGCCCCGTGCTCCGCGTGCTCGTCCTCGACGGCCTCTGGGCCGACGCGGGGCAGAGGCTCGCGCGCGAGGTGTACGGGCGATGGTCTTTCGGGGCGAAGCGGTTGTCGTTCGTCCCGGCGGCGATGCTGCACGCGATCGCGAAGAGCGCCCCCGAGGACGCCCGGGCCGACCGCGCGGTCGCCGGCCTTCGGGGACGGGACGTGTTGTTCGTCGCCCCCGCGGGGGACAGCGCGCTCGCGGCCGCGATGGAGAAGATGTACGCGAGCCTCCCGCAGACGCGCGACGCGGAGGCCAACCTCGTGACGCTCCCGGGGACGGGGACGGCGGGGCTCTACGGCGCCGAGCTCGAGCGCTACCACGACCGGGTCGGGACCTTCCTCGGAACCCGGCTGGCCTCGACCCGCTGATATCTTGGCCGCGATGGCCGCCCCCGGAACCGACGACCTCCCCCTCTGGCTCGCCGCGCGCAAGCGCCGCGTCGAGGAGGCGGTTGCCGCCGCGGTCCCCGCCCTCGGCACCCCCCCCGCGAGCCTTCACGAGGGGATGCGCTACACGCTGCTGCTCCCCGGAAAACGCCTGCGCGGGGTCGTGACCCTCGCCGCGTGCGAGGCGCTCAAGGGGGACGCGGAGGAGGCGCTGCCGTTCGCGGCGGCGGTCGAGATGGTGCACGCGTCCTCGCTCATCCTCGACGACCTGCCGTCGATGGACGACGCGACGCTGCGGCGCGGGAAACCCACGCTCCACCGCGTCGTGGGGGAGGCGAACGCGATCCTCGCCGCCGTGGCGCTGCTCAACCACGCCTTCGCGGTCGTCGCCCGGGCGGCGGCGAGCAAGGACCGCGAGCGGGTGCGCGCCGTCGAGGTCCTCGCCTTCGCGATCGGGGCGGAGGGGCTCGTGGGCGGCCAGGTCGTCGACCTCGAGTCGACCGGCAAGCGCCTCGATCTCGACGAGCTCGAGTTCATCCACAGCCACAAGACCGGCGCGCTCTTCATCGCCGCCGCCGAGCTCGGCGCGATCGCGGCGGGGGCGCGCGAGCGGGACGTGGAGGCGCTGCGCCGCTACGCCAAGAACCTCGGCCTCGCCTTCCAGATCACCGACGACCTGCTCGACTACAGCGGCGACCCGGCCAAGACGGGGAAGGACGCCGGCCTCGACCGCGACCGGACGACGTTCGTGAACCTCTCCGGGATCGACGGGGCGCGCCGCCTCAACGACGAGCTGATCGACGCCGCGAT
Source organism: Candidatus Polarisedimenticolaceae bacterium (assembly GCA_036376135.1). NCBI lineage: Bacteria > Pseudomonadati > Acidobacteriota > Candidatus Polarisedimenticolia > Candidatus Polarisedimenticolales > Candidatus Polarisedimenticolaceae > Candidatus Polarisedimenticolaceae bacterium. The sequence continues at coordinate 3,525 of DASVAW010000046.1, forward strand.
CGCCGCCCTCGAGCCGCTCGGGAAACGCGGCGGGCGCCTGGCCTCCCTCGCGGAGATGGTGCGGGAGCGGGATCGTTGAGCGGGCCCGGGTCGAACGGCTACGACGACGTCCGCCGGCGCCTGGTCGAGCGCGGCTACCTGCAGGGTCGCGTCGAGCGGTTCCTGCTCCGGGACCTCGTCGACCCCGGCTCGGAAGCGCGCGGGATCGCGCGCACCGCGCTGAAGGCGGCGCTGCTGGGGGCGCCGATCCTGGGAGCGCTGCTCGCCGGGGCCGCGGTCGCGGGGAACCGCCCGCTCCTCGGGGCGACCGACGGCCTCGTCCTCTGGCTCTACTTCGCGGTCGTCTCGGGGATCGTCCTCTTCCTGCTCGATCTCGTCGCCGCGTCGATCGTCGTCGCGACCGCGCAGCGCCGCGGCGCGCGGCGGTCGGACACGCTGCGGGCGGGGCTTCTCGTCTCCCTCCCCACGCTCGCCTACCTGCTCGTCCTCTGGTGGAACCGGAAGGGGGGCGGGCTCCTCGAGAACCTCGCCTTCCTCGCCTCGGCGGTCGTGGCGACGGCGCTCATCGCGTGGCTCGCCGGCCTCGTCTCCCTCGCGGGGATCGTCGGCCGCACCGGCCAGGTCCCCGACCGCGGCCGCCGGGCGATCCTCCTCGCCCTTCTCGCGGTCCCGGCTGCGGCGTTCGTCCTCCTCCCGAGGACGGATCCGTCGAACGCCGGCTCCGCCCCGTTCGATCCGGCCCCCGCGACGCGCCTCACCGTCGTCGGCATCGACGGCCTCGACGGCGGGCTCGTCGAGGCGCTCGCCGCGACGGAGGCGGTGGACGGGATGCTCGGCGCGATGCAGCGCGGCGCGGTCCTTCCCTGGAAGCGCCCGCCCGCCGCCCAGCCGCCGGAGATGTGGACGACGCTTCTCACCGGGATGCCGGCCGAGGCGCACGGCGTCCGCGAGGCGGGGGCGCAACGCCTCCCCGGCGTCGCCACGCCGCTGCGCCGGGGAGGGCCGCTCGCCCTCGAGGCGGCGCTGCGTTACCTCCTCCCCGCGCGGGACGTCCCCACGAGCGGCGCCTCGCGCCGCGTGCGCACCGTCTGGGAGATCGTCGGGCTGAAGGCCCCCGCGGCCGCGGTCGGGTTCTGGGCCTCGTGGCCGGCGGCCCCCCCCGGCTACGTCGTCTCCGACCGCGTCCTCGCGAAACTCCTCTCCGACGCCGCGGGGGATCGCGACACCGCCCCGGAGTCGCTGTTCGATCGCCTGCGCCACGAGTTCCCCGAGGACAAACGGGAGATCCGCGCTCGGTTCGACGCGGCGATCGCGCCCGGGGTCTCCGAGCCGCTCCGCCCGCTGGTCTGGGAGTCGTTCCTGATCGATGCCTACGCCTGGCGCGTCGCCGAACGCCTCGCGGGGGACCCGTCGCTCGCGGCGACCTTCGTCTACCTCCCGGGGCTCGACATCCTCCGCTTCCGTCTCGGAGAGCGCGGGACAGCCCCCGGATCGACCGCGATGGTCGAGGCGCAGGCCGCCCTCGAGGCGTACGTGCGCTGGCTCGACGCCCTCGTGGTGGCGGCGGCGAAGGGCGCGGGGCGCACCGTCGTCGTCGCCGATCCGGGGCGCGCCGCGGGCAAAGGCTCCGAGGGGTTCGTCCTCGTCACGGGGGAGGGGACGCGCGCGACCTGCGTCGCGCCGCCGATCGACCCCCTCGACCTCGCGCCGACCCTGCTCGCCCTTTCGGGGTACCCCGCGAGCGACGAGATGCCGGGGCGCGCGTCGCTCCACTGTTTCGAGGGGGTGCGAGAGCGACCCCGCGTTCCGACCTTCGGAAGGCGGGCCCCGATGACGGGGGGCGCGGCGTCGGACTACGACCCCGAGATGATCGAGCGGCTGCGATCGTTGGGGTACGTGCGCTGACCGTATACTGCGCGATCGCATGCCGACCCTCTCCATCGTCGTCCCGGCCTACAACGAGCGGCGCACGCTGCTGACGATCCTCTCGCGCGTTCTGGCCGTCGATCTCTCCGCCCAGGGGCTTCGCAAGGAGATCGTGGTCGTGGACGACGGGTCGCGCGACGGGACGCGCGAGACGATCGAGGCGCTCGGCCGCGACTGGCGCAAGGTCATGGGGCCGGCGCTCGCCAAGCGCGGGATCGATCCGGGCGTGATGGACCGGGCCGAGATCCGGGGGATCCTCCAGCCCGGCAATCGCGGCAAGGGGGCGGCGCTCCGGCGCGGGTTCGAGGAGGCGACGGGGGAGTACGTCGTCGTCCAGGACGCCGACCTCGAATACGACCCGCAGGACTACCCGAGGCTTCTGGTCCCGCTCCTCGACGGGCGGGCCGACGCGGTCTACGGGAGCCGCTTCCTCGGCGAGGAGCGGCGCGTGCTCCTCTACTGGCACTCGATCGGCAACGCCGTGTTGACCGGCTTCTCCAACATGGTCAACGACCTCAACCTCACCGACATGGAGACCTGTTACAAGGCCTTCCGCCGCGACGTCCTGCGGTCGATCAGGCTCACGAGCGACCGTTTCGGCTTCGAGCCGGAGATCACCGCCAAGCTCGCGCGGATGGGGTTCCGCATCTACGAGGTGCCGATCCGCTACGCCGGGCGCGGGTACGAGGCGGGGAAGAAGATCACCTGGAAGGACGGGCTCGAGGCGTTCTGGTGCATCGTGAAGTTCCGCCTCACCGGCGACGTCGCGACCGCCGCCGGCAACGAGACCCTCGAGAAGATCGGCCAGCTCCGCCGTTTCAACCTGCACATGTTCGAGCGGATCCGCCCGTGGCTGGGGAACCGCATCGTCGAGGCCGGGGCGGGGCACGGGAACATCACGAACTACCTCCTCAACTGCGGCGAGGTGATCGCGACCGACCTCGACGACGAGGGGCTGCGGCGCCTGGAGGAGGACTTCGGCGTCCTCGACAACTGCCGCGTCGCGCGGTGGGACATGCGGGAGCCGCTCCCGGTCGATCCCGGCGGCCCGGTGGACACGATCGTCTGCCTCAACGTCCTCGAGCACATCGACGACGAGGCGGCGGCGTTGTCGCGGGCGCGCGAGGTTCTCGCGCCGGCGCAGGGGCGCGTGGTGATCCTCGTCCCCGCGCATCCGTCCCTGTTCTCCCCCCTCGACACCGCGCTCGACCACCAGCGGCGCTACACGAAGGAGACGCTCCACGCGGCCCTCGAGCGCGCCGGGTTCCTCGTCGAGCACGTGGAGTGGTTCAACCTGCTGGGGCTTCCCGGGTGGTGGCTCAACGGCCGCATCCTCAAGCGCGACCGGCTCCCTTCCGGGCAGCTGGGGGTGTTCAACCTCGTGTCGAAGTTCTGGCTGCCGATCGAGCGGATGGTGCCGCTCCCCACCGGTCTCTCGCTGATCGCGGTCGGGAAGGCCGTTCCGAAGGGCTGACGGGTGATCGGCCTCCTCGCCGCCCTCGGGGTCGCCGCCGCGGTGCTCCTGTGCGCATGGGTCGTCGCGACGCGCCTGCTCTCCTCCGCCCCGGGGCGCGAGCAGGTGCTCGCCGCCGGAGTGCTCGCCTGCTGGGGGGCCTACCTCGTCGGGCGCATGCTCCTCGCCGTGCACGCGTTCCGATGGTGGGTCGTGCTCCCTCTCGCCGCGGTCGCGGGGGTGCTCGCGTGGAGGGCCCGTCCCGCTCCGCTCCCGATCCCGGCGATGTCGCGGAGCTTCCTCCTCGCCGCGGGAGCGGTCGCCGCGATCCTCGCGGCGAGGGTGCTCAAGGGGACGGTGTCCCCTCCGCTCGGCTGGGACGCGATCACCTACCACCTCTTCAAGGCCGGGCGCTTCGTCACGCTCGGTCGCTCGATCCACGAGGCCGCTCCCGACGGCTGGGGGTATTACGAGTTCTTCCCCGCGGCGGGAAGCGTGCTCTTCGGCGGGACGATGCTCTTCGCGCGCGACGGCGCGCTCCTCGCGGCGGCGGGCGGAGCCTTCGGCCTTCTCGCCTCGCTGGCCGTCTACACGCTCGCGCGGCGGCTGGGGGCGTCGCGCCCTCCCGCCGCCACCGCCGCGCTCGCGATGGCGGCGACCCCGGCGCTCGCCTCGTTGCTGACGACCGCCTACGTCGACGTCCTCGTCGCCGCCGGGATCCTCGCGGCGCTCGCGCTCGCCCCGTCGAGGGAGGACGGGCATCGCTGGGCCCGGGTCGCGCTCGCCGGTGCGGCGTGCGGCCTCGCCGCCGCGGGGAAGACGAGCGCGGCCCCCGCCGCGGTCGCGCTCGCGGCGGCGATCGGCCTTCTGGCGCCGGGGCTCGCGCCGGCCTTCGTGGGAGTGGCGGCGGGGACGGCGCTCCCCGAGTACCTCGGCACCTGGCTTCGGACCGGGAACCCGCTCTACCCGTTCGGCCTCGCCGTGGCGGGGCACCCCGTGCTCCGGGGGAACGTCCAGCTCACCACGCTTCTCTCCGGGAATTCCCCGAACCACGACGTGAGCGGGTACCCGTGGTGGGAGATCTTCGTCTGGCTGGGGGGGACGTGGCGCTGGCCCCGCAGCGACTTCGCCGGTCTGGGGCTGGGCGCCGCGCTCGTCGCCGTCCTCGCGGCGTGGGGACTCGCGTGCCTTCTGCGCGATCCCGCGCGGCGTCGCGGCGCGCTCGCGCCCCTGCTCGTGGCGGGGGTGCTCGTCGCGGCGGCGTGGTCTCCGGAATCGGTCGCCCTGCGCACCTTGTGGTCGTCGGTTTTCGGACGTCACGTCCTGCCGATCTGGGGGGTGCTGCTGGCGCTCGCCGCGCTCGTTCCCTGGAGCCGCAGCCGGTTCGTCTTCTCGGCGGTCGTCGCGGCCGGCGCGGCGATGTCGATCCCGCTCGGCTGGGGCCGGGCCGACGCCCGCGGCGCCGCGATCCTCGCGGGGGCGCTCGTCGTCGGCCTCGCGCTCCACCGCGCGACCCGCGGCCGCGCGGGGGTGCTGGCGCTTCTCCCGCTCGTGCTCGCCGTGCCCCCGGTGCGCGAAGGGGCGCGTTACGAGGTCTGGCGGGAGGCGGCCGACCCGAAGGGGGGGCCGTACGACTTCCACTCCCTCGACCCCGACGCGGTCTCGGCGTGGCCGATGTGGAAACACCTCGACGGGGTCGCGCCGTCGCGGATCGCGGCGACTTGCGGGTGGAACGGGGTCAGCCAGTCCTGGTATCTGTACCCGCTGCTCGGGTCGCGCCTCCGGCACGAGGTCGTCTACGTCCCGCCGACGATCGACGGCACCGTGGTGGACTACGCCATGCCCGAGGCCCTCGACCGGAAGGCGCAGCTTCGCGGGTACCTGCGCAACCTCCTCGCCCGCGGGGTGGACCGGATCGTCGTCCTCCACCCGGCGCCTCCGGAGCACGTCGCCTGGATCGTCCGCCTCCCCGAGGTCTTCGTCCCCGAGTGGGCGGACGCCGCCCACGACAACCACCTCTACCGGTTCGACCGCGAGCGCGCCCGCGCGATGGTGGAGGCCCCGTGACCCGGCGCCTGCTCCTCGCGGCCACCCTCGCCCTCGCGCTGGCGCACGCCCTCGTCTACCGATTCCTCTGCGACGACGCGTTCATCTCGTTCCGCTACGCGCGCAACCTCGCCGACGGATTCGGCCTGGTCTTCAACCCCGGCTTCGAGCGCGTCGAGGGGTACACGAACTTCCTCTGGGTCGTGATCCTGGCGGCGGGGGATCTCGTGGGGATCGCCCCCGAGCACGCGGCGAATCCGCTCTCGCTCGTCCTCACGGTCGTGTTGTGGGGGCTCGTCGCGCGGGGGGCGGTGATTCTGGGCGACGAGGACCGCCGCACGTGGGCCGTGGCGGTCGCCCCTCTCCTTCTCGGCGCGACGCGCTCCGTCGCGGTCTGGGCGACGAGCGGCCTCGAGACCCGGCTGTACGAGGTCCTCGTCGTCGGGGGAACGCTCGCCGTCGCCTCGGAGGTCGAGCGCCGGGGCGCCCGGCCGTGGGGGGCGTTCCTGCTCGCGCTCGCGACCCTCACGCGCCCCGACGGCCTGCTGGTCGCGGCGTGCGTGCTCTCGTGCGGGGCGCTCTGGGCGCTCACGAAGCGGACCGCGACCTTCGGGTCGGTCGCGCTGCAGGCGGCGGTCTTCTGGACGCTCGTCGGCGCGCACTTCCTCTGGCGCAAGGGCTACTACGGGGAGTGGCTTCCGAACACCTATTACGCGAAGGTCGGCGGCCGGGCGTGGTGGGAGATGGGCTTCACCTATCTCGGTGCGTTCGCGCTCGAATACGGGTTGTGGCTCGTCGTGCCGGTGGCGGTTGTCGGAGCGGTGTTCCTGGTCCGCCGCGGGCGCGGGCACGTGCCGCTCCTCTTCGCGGCCGCGGTCGTCCCCCACGCGATCTACGTCGCCTCGATCGGCGGCGACCACTTCGAGTACCGCCCGCTCGACGCGTATTTCCCGTTCCTGTTCCTGCTCGCGGGGGAGGGGGTGCGCCGCCTTCCCTGGCGCGCGGCGTTGACCCTCGCCCTCGTCTTCGTCGTGACGTGGCTCCCGCTGCGATCGCACCTCGGGTTCGTGAAGGAGTACTGGCCCGGGTTCCCCGGCCAGCGCCCCGATCACCCGGTCGCGGGGAAGTTCCTCGAGCCGTTCACCCCCCTCGGCCGACTCCACCGCGACCTCCTGCGCGAGACGACCTCGCGCTTCGTGGGGATCCGGCAGGAGGAGCACCGGCTGTTCCTTCGGACCGTCGAGGACCAGGGGCGTTACCTGCGCGCGCTCGTGGACGACGGCGTGCTCCCGAAGGACACGCACGTCGCCACGAGCTGCGTCGGCGCGATCCCGTATCGCTCGAATCTTCGGACCCTCGACAAGCTCGGCCTCACCGACAAGGTGGTCGCGCGATCGACGCCGTCGGAGTGGCGCATCCTCGCCCACGACAAACACGCCACGATCGACTACGCGCGCTCGATCGGCGTGGACCTGTGGTCCGAGGATCCCGTCCACCTCGCCCTCCCGCTCGGCGACGGGCGCATCTCCTTCCACCTCGACGCGGCGGTCGCGGCGGGGGAGGAGGTCTGGTGGGCGCAGCTCCCCGGGGATCGGGCGCTGCTGGTGCGCCTGCCGCTGGGCCCCGACGCGGCGCGGCGGAAGTTCCCGAAGCTCGACCTGCGGTCGATCCGCGACCCGCAAGCGCTCGCCTCCCTTCGCGCCGCGATCGCGACTGCGGAAGCGAAGGGGGCGGGGGAGGATCCCGACTCCCTCGCGGGGCGCGTGCGCGCCGCCACCGTGCGCGCGGCGCAGGGAGACCTCGACGGGGCGATCGCGGCGCTGCGCGCGATCCCCGAGCAGGACGACGCCGACGTCGCCTACAACCTCGGCACGCTGCTCGCGCAGGCGGGGCGCATCGACGAAGCGATTCCCCCCCTCGAGCGTGCGACGAAGGCGCGGGGGGACTTCTCGCGGAGCTGGTTCAACCTCGGCCTGGCCTACTCGAAGGCGGGGAGGGCGCAGGACGCGCTCCCCGCGCTCGCGAGGGCGGCCGAGCTCGAGCCGGACAACCCGGAGATCCGGTTCGCGCTCGGGGCGACCGCGCTGACGCTCGGGAGGGCGGACATCGCCCAGGCGCAGGCCGCGGCCCTCGAGGGGATGGAGGGGGAGCGGGGGAAACAGCTCGCGGCGCGGTTAAAGGCCGCGGAATCCCCCTTGTCGAATTAGGACCATCGCCGTACTGTTTCGCTCGTCGCGGAATCGCCTCGAAGTGGGGTGGCCCGCCCGGACCCGGTGGGGGTAGATTCTCGGCCCGCTTCCCGGAGGAATGTCGAACCGCCATGACGACCGCCATGCCGACCCATCCCCGCCGCAATCCCGACACCTCCTTCCGGAGCATCGGGGACGAAGGCGGGCTCGTCGTGCTCCCCGGCCGCGCCGAGGTGAAGGTCCTCAACCCG
>DASVAW010000047.1 GCA_036376135.1 Candidatus Polarisedimenticolaceae bacterium
CGGCGCGACCGGGTGCGTGGAGATCCCGATCCTTCCGCCGTCCTGATCCGGCTTGTCCTGCGGGCGGGGCTTCGTGCATCCTCACCGCATGAAGCCCCCCGACAATCTCCCGATCTACCGCCTGCTGACCGGCGTCGACGATGCAACGTTCTGCCACCGCGTGAGCGAGGCCCTCGCGCTGGGGTACGTCCTCTACGGCTCGCCGGCGGCGACGTTCAACGGAAAGCAGGTGATCGTCGCGCAGGCGCTGGTGTGGCCGGGCGCGGTCGGGTCCACGGGAGATCGGTAGGGCCGTCCCTACTCCCCCTTCCGCACCACCCGCCCCACGATCGAAACGGCCGCATCGAGCGCCGCGGCGAAGACCGCGTCGTCGTCCACGCGCTCGATCTCCCCGGCGAGGAGCAGGAAATCGTCGGGACGGTTGAGTCGCTCGATGCGCGGCGGGCTCTGGAACCCCGTCGCCTCCGCCCACAACTTCACCATGCGGATCTCGGGGCCGAGGCGCTCCGCGATGAACGACGCGCGCTCTTCGGTGTCGTCCGTCAGCCGGATGCGGCCGATGCGGCCGTCCTTGAGCAGCGGATCGACCTCGAAATCGAAGACGACCTCTCCGCCGTCGGGGCGCCGCCAGACGTCCTGCCTGCGGGTGGGCGTCCACCCCAGGCGGGACGCGAGCCACCCTCCGAGGTAGGCCGCGGCGACCGTCGCGCCCGACGGCGTCGCGGGGCCGCCCGAGACGATCTCCACGCTTGCGACGCGGGACAGCCGCTCGAGGGCGCTCGGGTTGTCGAAATACGACGCCACCATCTCGCGCCAGCCGTCGAGGCGTACCCACATCAGGTCGCGGCCGTGGCTCAACCCCTCGGCGTCGCCGTAACCGACCTGCTCCGCCACGCGCGCGAGCGCCTTGCGGGGATCGTGCGAGTTCGAGCTGTTGAAGACGAATCGGTCGGCCATCCGGCTGAGCGGAAGGAGCAGCGGGTCCTCCTGCGTCAGCGTGCGGCGCCACCACACGTACAGCGGGACGTCGCCGACGAGCAGCTGCAGGAGGGTCGTCGGGACCATCTCGTGGTGGCCGGGAGGGACCTCGAGGGTGATCAGCTCGCAGGAGACCTGCCGCCGGTCGGACAGCGCGTGGCAATAGGTCTCGACCCGCGCGTCGGGGACGCTTCCGTACCCGGGCGTCATCAGGATCACGCGGCCGGGGTGCAGCTCGCTGAGCTTGCGGGCGACCTCCGCCGCGTCGAGGGCGTCCTCGGGGTCGGTGCAGGCGACGGCGAGGTTGAGCGTCGAGGCGCGGATCACCGCCTCGTCGGTCGAGGCCTCCTTCCGCCAGAGGGACGCGAGCTCGCGCTCGACGAGGGTGACGTCCATGGCGCTACAACCGGCGCCACGCGCGCCCGTCGCGCGAGAGGAGGACGTCCGACTCCGAAGGGCCCCAGGTCCCCGACGCGTAGCTCGGGAGCGGCTCGCCCCCCGACTCCTCGGCCCAGGCCCGTTCGAGGACGTCGATCCACGCCCAGCTCGCCTCCACCTCGTCGCGGCGGATGAACAGCGTCGAGTCGCCGCGCACCGCGTCGAGGAGCAGCCGCTCGTAGGCCTCGGGGGGCTCCGTACCGAACGACGCGCCGTAGCGGAACTCCATCGTCACCGGCTGGCGGCGCGGGAGCGTGCCCGGGACCTTCGCGTCGAACTTCAGCGTGATCCCCTCGTCGGGCTGGATGCGCATCGTCAGCACGTTGGGCTGGGCGTGGCGTTCCTGGTTCGATCCGAACAGGCGGTGCGGCACGTCCTTGAAATGGAGCGCGATCTCGGTGACGCGTTTGGGAAGGCGCTTGCCGGCGCGCAGGTAGAAGGGGACCCCGGCCCAGCGCCAGTTGTCGATGAACAGGCGCGTCGCGACGTAGCTCTCCGTGCGCGAGGTCCGCGAGACGCCGGGCTCGGCCTTGTAGGCCGGGACGGCCTTCCCGCCCACGACCCCTTCGGCGTACTGGGCGCGCACGGTCTCGGTCGCCACCTGGCTCGACGAGAGCGGACGCAGCGCGCGGAGCACCTTCACCTTCTCGTCGCGGACGGCGTCGGCGTCCATCGAGACGGGGGGCTCCATCGCCATCAGGCACAGCAGCTGGAACATGTGGTTCTGCATCATGTCCCGCGTGGTGCCGGCCTCTTCGTAGTAGCCGCCGCGCCCCTCGACCCCGATCGACTCCGCAACGGTGATCTGCACGTGGTCGACGTATTTCTGGTTCCAGATCGGCTCGAAGATCGCGTTCGCGAAGCGGAAGACCATCAGGTTCTGGACGGTCTCCTTGCCGAGGTAGTGGTCGATGCGGAAGACCGAGCTCTCGTCGAAGACCGCGTTGCAGATCCGGTTGAGCTCCTGCGCGGTCGCGAGGTCGCGGCCGAAGGGCTTCTCGATGATGACCCGCGACCAGGAGCCGCCGGGGCCCGGCTTGTTCAGCCCCGTCTCCGCGAAGAAGTGGAGGATCGCGGGGAACGCGGACGGGGGGACGGCGAGGTAGAACAGCCGGTTCCCTCCCGTCCCGTGATCGTGATCGTTCGATTCGAGGACGGCGGCGAGGCGGCGGTAGCCCTCGATGTCGCCGAACTCCATCGGGACGTAACCGAGCCGGCTCTCGAGCGCCGACCAGGGCTCCTCCTCGAGCGGGCGCCTGGAGTGCTTCCGGACGCCCTCCTTCAGCGAAGCGGCGAATTCCCCTTCGCCGTACTCCTTGCGCGCGGCGCCGACGATCCCGAAGCCGCCGGGGAGCAGACGCTCCTGCGCGATGTTGTAGAGGGCGGGGACGAGCTTGCGGTGCGCGAGGTCCCCCGACGCCCCGAAGATCACGACGTTGCACGCATCCGCGGCCCGCTCGCGCGTGAGGCCGACGCGCAGGGGGTTCGGGTTCATTCGGCCTTCTTCACGGCGTGCCCGCCGAACTCGTTCCGGAGCGCGGCGGCGACCTTCGCCGAGAACGACTCTTCCTGCCGCGAGACGAATCGCGCCTGCAGCGAGAGGGTCAGCACCGGCGCGGGAACGTCCAGGTCGATCGCCTCCTGCACCGTCCAGCGACCCTCCCCGGAGTCCTGCACGTACCCGCGGATCCCCGTCAGGTGCGCGTCCTTCGCGAAGGCGCTGGCGGCGAGCTCGAGCAGCCACGAGCGCACGACGCTGCCGTGGTTCCACAGGTGCGCGAGCTTGCCGAGGTCGTAGTCGAAGCGGGACTTCTCAAGGATCTCGAACCCTTCCCCGTACGCCTGCATCATCCCGTATTCGATCCCGTTGTGGATCATCTTCGCGAAGTGGCCGGAGCCGACGGGTCCGGTGTGCAGCCAGCCGTTCTCCGGCGCGAGCGACCGGATCGCCGGCTCGACCTTGGCGAAATCCGCCGGGGAGCCGCCGACCATCAGGCAGTAGCCGTTCTCGAGGCCCCAGACCCCGCCGCTGGTCCCGGCATCGAGGAAGCCGATCCCCGAGGCCGCGAGCGTCTCGCCGTGGCGGATCGAGTCCTTGTAGTTCGAGTTCCCGCCGTCGACGACGACGTCGCCGGGGGAGAGCAGGCCGGCGAGGTCGGCGAGGACCTGCTCGGTGGCGCCCCCCGCGGGGACCATCACCCAGACGACCCGGGGGGCGTCGAGTTTGCCCACGAGCTCGCGCAGGTCGAGGGCTTGCTCGCCTCCCGCGCTCCCGAGCTCGCGGCGCGATGCCGCCTCGCGCGCCGTCCCCACGACCGCGTGGCCGTGTCGGATCAGCCGCTTCGCCATGTTCAGACCCATCTTGCCGAGGCCGACCAGACCGAGCTTCATGGGGTGGGACCCTCCCGAAAAGACTTGGCGGTTTTGCAATCCTTTCCATAATAGCGGTCCGCGGAGGGCCGATGGGTTTTCTGTCTCCGATCCCCACGATCATCCTGGTCCTGGCGCTCGCCCTCCTGATCGCCGCCCCGTTCTCGTTCCTGGCGGGACGCCGCGGCGGGCGCTGGCGGGGACTTCCCGGCTGGATCGGGTTCTGGGTCTTCTTCGCCGCGCTCCTGGTCTGCCTGTCCCGCGCCGGCCACCGGATCAGCTTCCCGGTCCTCGGCCTGTTCATGGTCGCGGTTCTCCGTCAGTACTTCTTCGTGACGCCGATCCGGCCGGGCGATCGTTGGGCGATGCTGGCGACGTACCTGTCGGTGCCGGCCGTCCTGTGGCCGACCGCGGCCCCGGACACCAGCGGCGGGTATTACTTCGCGCTCCCGGCGCTTCTGTTCCTGCTGATCCCGGTGCTCTTGTCCTTGAACGACCGGCGCGAGGGATGGCTCGATTCCCTCGGCCGCGTCCTCTTCGGGATCTTCGTCTTCGTCTTCTGCGCGGCCCACCTCGGCCTGATGGTTCATCGCCCCGAGGGGCGGCTCGAGTTCTTCGGGATCCTCGCGCTCGCCGCCGAGCTGCCCCAGCGCCTGGCGGGACGGCTCGGGACCGGAGCGTCGATCGGGCGCACCCTCGCCGGGATCGCGGGCGGGGCGGCGCTGGCGGCGGCGATCGGGCACTTCGTGGGGCCGCAGGCGACGGTCTTCGCGCCGCACGGCTGGATCTCGGGGATCCTCGTGGCGCTCGCCACGGCCGCGGGGGCGCTCGTCGCGAAGGCGATCGCCGACGATCTCGACGTGAACGCGGCGCAGACGGTCGTGGGGCGCGCCGCGTTCCTCGATCGCACGATCCCGGCGATCTACGCGGCGCCGGTCCTCTACCACTACCTCCGGAGCGTCGTGTGAGGATCGGGGCGTGGGTCGCGCGGCTGGCGCTGCTGGCCTTTCACGCCGGGTTCGTCCGACCGATGCTCAAGCTCTACTGGGGCGCGCGGTTCCGCAAGGCCAACCTCATCCCCGCGGGGCCGTGCCTGGTCGTGGGGAACCACAACTCCCACATCGACGCGGCGCTGCTGATGACGCTTTTCCCGCTCGGCAGGTTGCACCGCGTGCACCCGGTCGCCGCGGCCGACTACTTCGGCGAGTCGTGGTTCCGGAAGACGATGGCGATGGTGCTGATGAACGGCATTCCGATCGCGCGTCGCCCGACTCCGGGGCAGGATCCCCTCGCGCCGATGATCCGCGCCCTCGAGCGGGGGGACGCGTTGATCCTCTTCCCCGAGGGGAGCCGCGGCGAGCCGGGGGTGGTGGCTCCGTTCCGGTCGGGCGTCGGCCGGCTGGCGCGCTCCGTGCCGGGCCTTCCGATCGTGCCGGTGTTCATGTCCGGCCCCGAGCGGACGTGGCCGCGCGGCGAGAACATGCCCCTTCCGCTCGGGATCGACGTCGAGGTGGGACGGCCGCGCACCTACGACCCGGCGATGGATCCCAAGGAGATCGCCGAGAAGGTCCGCGAGGACGTCCTCGCGCTCGCGCCTCCTCCGCTGCCGCTCCCCGGCCCGCGCCCGTCGCCCCCGATCCGGGTCGCCGTCTGCGGCATCGACGAGGACGCCAACCGCGCGGTCTTCGAGGCGCTGACGCGACGGCTCGGGCCGATCGGCAGGACCGTCGGGCTCGACCGGCCGATCCTCGAGGCGGACGAGGCGGGGGTACGGGAGGCGGGCGGGCGCGTCCCGCTCGTGCGCAGCACGTGGGGCGCGAGCCTCCTGGCGTTCGTCTTCCGGACGGGAGGGATGTTCCGCGGCGACCGCTTCGCGTCGATGGTGGCGGCCGCCCGGGTGGACGAGGCCTTGTCCGACGGGCGCACGGCGCGGTTCGTCGTGAGCCGCGGGAACGCGCTCGTGGACCTGCTCGCCTGGGCCGAGGCCGACTTCTATCGGGGGGTCTTCGACGACAGGGGACTGCAGCAACTCACCCTCTACCTGTCGGGTCAGCGCAAGATCCCGATCCGGCTCTGGTGGGAGTACGCGCGCAAGGCCCCGGAGGTGTGGCTGCTCAACACCTTCGACCTCGCGCACCCCCCGGTCCCCGACGTCGTCGTGCTGCTCACGCTCCCCGCCTCGCGCGCCCTCGAGCGCATGCGCGCGCGCGGCGAGGATCGCGACCCCTATCCGACGCAGGAGTGGCTCGAGCGGTTGCAGGAGTCCTACCGCCAGGTCGTCGGCGTTCTCCGCAGGCCCGGCCCGGTCGAGGTGATCGTCCTCGACGCCGAAGGCCCCGATCCCGACCTCTCCGCGGAGCGTGCCGAGGAAGCGGTCCGCCGCGTCGCCGCGGTGCAGGGACAGGCCGCGGCGAAGGCGGACGGACGCGACGGCTCTTGACGTAACGCCCGCAATCGGCAAACTGGTTGCGCAGCCGCGTGCCAGGAGGCCGTCGATGAGCGGGTCGCAGACCTTCCCCAAGTTGAGCCAGCAGGCCCTCGACGAACACCGTCAGATCCACTTCCATCTCGACCTGCTCGCGAAGGCGATCGCGGTGCTCGATCCCGCAACCGCCGACGCCGAGTCCCTGATGACCCTCGCCGCGCGCATCGAGAGCCTCAAGGAGCGCCTCGAGGAGCACTTCCACGACGAGGAGGACGGCGGGCTGTACCAGGGAATCCTCGACCAGATGCCCCAGGCGGAGAGCGACGTGTTGCGCCTGATGGCGCAGCACGAGCGCACGCTCCAGGCCGTCGAGACGGCGCGGGTCCTCGCGCGCCGACGCGAGCCGTCGGAGGCGGGCCTCCTGCGCTCCGACCTGGAGCGCATCATGGAGATGATGCGGGATCACGAGACCGAGGAGGAGGCCCTCGTCGCCCGGGCGCTCGCGCGCCACCGGGACTGAACCGCGCGCCCCGGTGCTGAACGCCTTCTTCGTCGGGGCGGTCCTCCTCTCGATCCTCATCGCCGCGTTCACGGGAGCGATGCCGGCGGTCTCCCAGGCCTGCGTCGAATCGGCGGGCAAGGCGGTCACCCTCGCGCTCGGCCTCGTCGGCGTCATGGCGTTTTTCCTGGGGCTGATGCGCGTGGCGTCGGACGGGGGGCTTCTCAAGCTCGTCGCGCGCGCGGTCGCGCCGGTGATGCGCCGACTGTTCCCGACGGTTCCCGAGGACCATCCGGCGATGAGCGCGATGGTCCTCAACATCGCGTCGAACATGCTCGGTCTCGCCAACGCGGCGACCCCGTTCGGGATCCGGGCGATGCAGGAGCTCGACCGCCTCAACGCCAGGAAGGGGACCGCCACCGACGCGATGGCGCTGTTCCTCGCGATCAACACCTCGGGTCTCGCCCTGCTTCCCACGGGGGTGATCGCCCTTCGCGCGAGTCTGGGATCCGGGGATCCGGCGGGGATCTTCTTCGCCACGTGGTTCGCGAGCGCGTGCGCGACCGTCGTCGGCGTCTCGGCGGCGATCCTCCTCTCGCGCCTCCCGCGTTACCGGGGGAGCGCGCCGGGGGCCGTCGCCGAGGCCGGGACCCAGGCGGCGGTCGAGGCCGCGGACGAGCCTCCCGCCGAGCCGCTGACCCCGCCGCGATTCGCGACGGCGTGGGTCCTCGCGTGGACGGCGTTGTTCCTCCTCGGGCTCGTCGTCTCCGTCGGTCGGGAGTGGGGGACGCGTCCCGGGGGGGAGATCGCGCGCGCGATCGCGTCGTATTGGGTCCTGCCCGCGCTCGTCGCCGGCCTCGTGCTCTTCGGATGGGCCCGGGGGGTGAAGGTCTACGCCTCCCTGGTCGAGGGGGCGAAGGAGGGGTTCCAGGTCGCCCTTCGCATCATCCCGTACCTCGTCGCGATCCTCGTCGCGGTCGCGATGTTCCGCGCCTCCGGCGGGCTCGAGATGCTCGTCGGCGCGATCGGTCCCTGGACGGCGAAGCTGGGGCTTCCCGCCGAGGCGCTGCCGATGGCGATCCTGAGGCCGCTGTCCGGGTCGGGGGCGTACGGCGTGATGGCCGAGGCGATGACCGCCCACGGGCCGGACTCGCTCATCGGGTACATGGTCAGCGTCATGCAGGGATCGACCGAAACGACCTTCTACGTGCTCGCCGTCTACTTCGGCGCGGTTTCGGTCCGCCGCACCCGCCACACCGTCCCGGCATGCCTGCTTGCGGATCTCGCCGGCCTCTCGGCCGCGGTGTGGATCTCGAATCGGCTGTTCGGTTGACGGGTCCGGGGGTGGGTGATAGCCTCGCCCGTTGCCCATGACCGACAAGAGAACCCATCGCCGAGGTGACGTCCGCCGTGCCCGACTGCGCGGGGCCGCGCGGAGCCGGAGCCCGAAGGGAAACCACGGGGCGCTCGCTCGTCGAGCGCCCTTCGTGTTTTAAGGGGAAGGTGGGGAACGAGGATGGCCCAGGTCCGCGAACAGCTCCTCAAGATGCTCCGCATCCAGCAGCTCGTGCTGGACATCCAGAACGCCCGGTCGATCGTCGAGAGCGGCCCGGGGCGCATCGAGGAGATCGAGGGCCGATTCCGCGAGCGCAACGCGGAGTACGTCGCCCTGAAGGACCGGCACGACACGCTCGAGACCGACCGCGCGGCGCGTGCGCTCGAGCTCATGACCCTCGAGGACGACCGCAAGAAGTTCATGGACTCGCTGATGCAGGTGAAGAACCAGCGCGAGTACGCCGCGGTGCTGAAGGAGATCGACGCGGTCAAGGCGCGGATCTCCGAGAACGAGGAGACGGTCCTCAAGGCGATGGAGGAGCTCGAGACCCTCAAGGGGGAGCTCGACACCCACGCCGCGCACATCGAGGCCGAGCGCACCAAGGTCGCCGAGGAGCACGCGGAGGTCGAGGCCGCCATCGAGGCCGCCCACCAGTCGCTCGCGCGCGCGGAAGCCGAGCGGGCCGAGGTCGAGTCGGCGCTGCCGCGCGACCTGGTCGCCGCGATCCGGCGCGTCGAGGAGGGGCGCCGGGGGCTGTTCCTCGTGAAGTGCGAGCGGGAGATGTGCACCGCCTGCCACGTGCGCGTCCGGCCGCAGGTTTATTCGGAGATCCGCCAGGCGACCAAGCTGCACATCTGCTCGAACTGCCGACGCTACCTCTACTGGGAGCGCGCCCTCGTGGACGCCGCCCCGGACGCTCCCGACGCCCCGGCCCCCGGCGTCGAAGCGTTGAATGGCGGCGCGGTTTAGCGCCCACGTCGACGGCGGCTCGCGGGGGAACCCCGGCGCTGCGGCGTGGGGGGTCGCGGTCGTCGACGACGGGGGTCGCGTGCTGGAACGTCACGCGGGATCGATCGGCCGGGCCACGAACAACGTCGCCGAGTACCAGGGGCTCATCGAGGCCCTGCGGATCGCCGGCGAGCGCGGTTCCGTCGAGGTGGAGATCCGGGCCGATTCGGAGCTGATCGTGCGCCAGATCGAAGGGCGCTACAAGGTCCGCCACCCCGATCTCGTCCCGCTGCACGCCGAGGCGAAACGACGGATCGCCGCGTTCCCGCTCTTCCGCATCCGCCACGTGCGCCGCGAGGAGAACCGGGAGGCGGACAAGCTCGTGAACCGCGCGCTCGACCTCGCCGAGCGCGAGGGGGTCGCGGTCGCGATCTGCGAGACCGATGTCGCCTGACCCGGCGCTCGCCCGTGCCCTGTCCGGAGTCCGCTACCGCATCGCCGCCGCCTGCGCCCGCGCCCGCCGCGACCCGGCGGAGGTCCGCCTCGTCGCCGTCTCGAAGACGGTCCCCGCGGCGCGGGTCCGCGACCTGCTCGCCTGCGGCCAGACCGTCTTCGGGGAGAACCGCGTTCAGGAGGCGCTCGCCAAGATCCCGGAGGTGGGGGCCGGCGCGTCCTGGCACCTCGTGGGGCACCTGCAGCGCAACAAGGCACGCCACGCGGTCGGCTCCTTCGCGCTGATCCACTCGGTGGACGACCTCGAGCTCGCGCGCGAGATCGACCGTCGCGCCGCGGCGCGGGGAATCGTCCAGGCGGTGCTCGTCCAGCTCAATCTCTCGGGGGAGGCGACCAAGAGCGGCGCCGAGGAATCCGCCGTCCTCGACCTGATCGGGGCGATGAAGGACCTGCCGCACCTCGACGTGCGCGGGTTGATGACGATCCCCCCCCCCGTGGAGGACGCGGAGGCCTCGCGCCCCTGGTTCCGGCGGCTGAGGGAGCTGCGCGACCGGGCCGCCGCGGCGACCGGTCTCGCGCTCGCCGACCTCTCGATGGGGATGACCGGCGACTTCGAGGTGGCGGTGGAGGAGGGCGCGACCCTCGTCCGCGTCGGGACGGCACTCTTCGGCGCCCGGGGCTAGACGCCGCCCCCCGTCGTCACTATCTTTGCCGCGCCGGAGGCACCATGAGCGACCGCATGACCGCGATGGACGTCGAGAGACAGGAGTTCACGCGCAAG
Organism: Candidatus Polarisedimenticolaceae bacterium; assembly: GCA_036376135.1. NCBI lineage: Bacteria > Pseudomonadati > Acidobacteriota > Candidatus Polarisedimenticolia > Candidatus Polarisedimenticolales > Candidatus Polarisedimenticolaceae > Candidatus Polarisedimenticolaceae bacterium. Next base: position 10,229 of record DASVAW010000047.1, read on the forward strand.
ATGCGCGGTTACGACCCCGACGAGGTGCGGTTGTACCTCAAGGCGGTCGCCGAGGAGATCGCGCGCCTCCAGCTCGACAACCAGACGCAGCGCGAGGAGCTCGGCCGGCTGCAGGTGCGCCTCGAGGACTTCCGCGAGCGCGAGCGCACCCTGCAGGAGACCCTCGTCACCGCCCAGAAGATGTCGGAGGAGATGAAGGGCAAGTCGGCGAAGGAGGCGGACCTGCTGGTCAAGGAGGCGCGCCTCAAGGGCGAGCGCATCCTGGAGCAGGCGCAGGACCAGCTCCAGATGCTCGAGAACGAGATCGGGAGGCTGCGTCTCGAGAAGGACGCCTTCGAGAGCCGCCTTCGCGCGATGCTCGAGGAACACGTGGCGCTCCTCGACCTGCGCAAGCAGGAGAAGGGCGACCTCGACAACCTCCGTTTCCTGCGCCGCCGCTCCTCCGGCGACATCGGATGATCGACGCCGACCTCGCCGTCACGAACATCGGCGAGCTCGCGACCCCCGTCGGCCACGCTCCCCGCCTCGGCCCGGATCTCGGGCGCCTTCGCGTCGTCCCCGGCGCCGCCGTCGCCTGCCGGGAGGGGCGCATCGTCTTCGTCGGCGACGCGGAGGCCTTCCGGGCGACCGTCCGCCTCCTCCCGAAGGCGGCGACCCTCGACGCGCGGGGCGGGACGGTCCTGCCGGGGTTCGTGGACGCCCACACCCACCTGCCGTTCGCGGGGTGGCGCGAAGGGGAGTTCGCCGAGCGGCTCCGGGGGGCGACCTACTCCGAGATCGCCGCGCGCGGCGGCGGCATCCTCTCGACGGTCGCGAAGACCCGGGCCGCCGACGTCGCGACGCTTGCCGCGCTCGTGCGCGAGCGGCTCGACGCGATGCTCTCTCTCGGGACGACCCTCGTCGAGGCCAAGAGCGGGTACGGCCTCACCGTCGACGACGAGGTCAAGCAGCTCGCGGCGATCCGGGCGGGGGCGGAGGGGCATCCCGTCGAGGTCGTCGCGACCTTCCTCGGGGCGCACACGGTTCCCGCGGAGTGGCGCGCCGACCGGGCGCGGTACGTCGCGCTCGTGATCCGCGAGATGCTCCCGCGCGTCGCCGGGTCGGGGCTGGCGACCTACGCGGACGCCTTCGTGGACGCGCACGCGTTCACCCTCGCCGAGGCGCGGAGCATCCTCGAGGCGGCGCGCGCGCTCGGCCTCGGGGTGCGGCTTCACGCCGACCAGCTCGCGGACGACGGCGCGGCCGAGCTGGCCGCGGAGCTGGGCGCGGCTTCGGCGGACCACCTGGAGTTCGTCTCCCCGCGCGGGATCGACGCCCTCGCGAAGTCGGGGACCGTCGCGGTGCTGCTGCCCGCCGCGACCCATTTCCTGATGCAGGAGCGGAAGCCCCCGGTGCGCGCGCTCATCGACGGCGGCGTGCCCGTCGCGGTGGCGACCGACTTCAACCCGGGGTCGTGTCCGACGGAGTCGATGGGGACGGCGCTGGAGCTCGCGTGCCTGTCCCACCGCCTTTCCGTCGACGAGGCGATCGCGGCGGCGACGCTCAACGCCGCGCATGCCCTGGGCCGCTCCGGAGAAACCGGGAGCCTCGAGGTCGGCAAGCGCGCGGACCTCGTGGTCCATGCGGTGCCGAACCGGCACCATCTGGTTTATCGCTTCGGCGTGCCCCGCGTCGCGGCCGTCGTCGCCGCGGGGCGGATCGTCAGAACAGCGGAGCCCGTTCCGTCTCGTTGAAACGGAAGACGTACTTGTAGACCTTCAGGTCGACCGTCTGCTGGAACGACGCCGAGATCATCATCTCGCTGTTGCTGCGATTCACCTTGAGGTTCTTACGCTCGAGCGGGACCTCGAGCTCCTTCGCCTTCTTCATGATGCGGTCCGCGATCGCCTTGTCGTCGCGCCGCAGCGACGCGCCCCGGACTTCTTCCTTGATGAAGTCCTTGAGCTCGTAGGCGTTGACACGGACGGGCACGACCTTGACGGCGACGAAAATGGCGGAGCCGAGCAATGCCAGGGCGATGAGCAGTCCGACCTTGCCCTCGCCCCGTTCCGAACGACGGGGGTCCATGTCCATCCCTCCTCGCGTCGGGCAATATAGGGTTGGCCCCGGGGGCGGACAACCCGGGGGGAGGGAACCCCGCCGTGAAGTCCCTGACCCGCCACCTGACCCTGGAAATCCCGGTCCGGATGGACTTCCTGAACATCACCCGCGACGTCGAGCGCCTCGTCGCCGAAAGCGGGGTCCGGGAGGGGCTGTGTCTGGTGAACGCCATGCACATCACCGCCAGCGTCTTCATCAACGACGACGAGCCGGGCCTCCACCAGGACTACAAGGAGTGGCTCGAGAAACTCGCCCCCCACGACCCCTCCCGATACCGGCACAACCGGACGGGGGAGGACAACGGCGACGCCCATCACAAGCGCCAGATCATGGGGCGGGAGGTCGTCGTCGCGGTGACGGCGGGGAAACTCGATTTCGGGCCGTGGGAGCAGATCTTCTACGGCGAGTTCGACGGGCGGCGTCCCAAACGCGTGCTCGTCAAGGTGATCGGCGACTAGGCGGTCGGAGCGGGTACAGCTCGACCGCGAGCCTCACGAACTCCGCGTCGAAGTAGCTCCCGAGCTCGATCGCCTGCTGCACGAGCGGGTAGATCGCCTTCGCGTACGCGTCGACCTCGGGGGTGTCGTACCAGGGGAGCCTTCGCGACCACTCCCGCGGCCGGAAGGCGCGGTCCGCGACTCCCTGCCCGAGCGCGGTCGGCAGCGCCTCGCGGAGGACAGCCCAAGCTTCCGCCCCGTGCGGCGCGTGCGCGACCGCGATCCGCTCGAGCCCGCGGCGGCGCTCCTCCGGCATCGCCTCGACGAGAAAATGCACGTTCTCGTGCACGATCACCGCGGCCTGGTCGGCGAGGCGGTCGCCCGGCCGGATCTCGAGGAGCAGCTGGCGGCCGATGGCCTGGGCGTGGGTTCCCCAGCCGTCGGGCACCGGGACCAGCACGAGGCGGGGTTTCGGGGACAGTGCGGCTCCGTCCGCCCCGAAGAACCTCGCGGCCCGCCCGAGCAGGTCGGAGAGCTTCGCGGTCGAGGGGTCGTCGCGCATCGCCCCCAGGAAGCGCCGCGGGATCGAGCCGCCCGACCAGATCTGGTCGAACTTCGGCTGGAAGTGGGCCAACGCCGCCTCGAGATCGGCGCGCCGCTCCGCGGAGAGGCGCTCCCCCGCCGTTCGCATTCCCGCCTCCATCGTCGGGGCCGCGCAGAAGATCCCGAGCAGGTCGCTGCGCGAGCCGGTCGCCTGCTCGTGCGCGAGGCGGGCCTTCCAGAAGCGCTCGATCGCCGCCGCGTCCTCCGGAGTCGCGCGTCCGAACCGGCGGACGTAGTCCGCGCGGTGCGCGGGGATCGTCTTCCCCACGCTCGTCTGGGCGAGCGAGTCGAGCCACTGGAAGATCGCCGCGGGGTAGGAGGCTTCGGCGTCGATCGGATAGAGGGGACCGAAGGGGTCCTTCAGCGCCGCCGGGGGCTGGGCGAGGGCGGCGGCGAGCAGCAGAGCCGGAACGATCACCGCTTGAAGAGGTTCTCGAACTGGGACTTCGGGTCGTTGCCCGACGGTCCCGCCGCCGGGCCGGTGCGCTTGCCGGTCGCGTCGAGGACGAGCCGGGCGTCGTAGAGCTCGCAGGTGTTCGACTTCCCCTTCTCCGCGACGCGCTCGGTCAGCGGGGCGCGGCACTCCCAGCGCGCGGCGGAGTCGAAGTGGCGGCAGGCACGGCAGGTGTGCAGCGGCGCGTTGCAGTGCGGGCAGGTCGTGTCGAAGCCGACCGCGCCGAACGCGGGGATGTTGCGCCCGCAGTCGGGGCACCGCAGCACCTCGTTCGCCTCCCGCTGGACCGCGTGCTTGAGCCCGCGCAACTGGGCCTTCTCCTCCGGGGTGAGAGGCTTGCGCGGAGCCTGCTGGGGCGGCCGGGAGCGGTCGCGGTCGTCGCGGCCGGACTCCTGATAACCGCGCTGTCCGTACTTGCGTTCCATGGGGTTTCCTCCGGACGGGGCGGGGCGAGCCGGGGGCATCCTACCAGATGTACTCCTTCGCGACGTCGCGCCGCTCGCGCCCGCTGAGGACGTGCAGGACGCGGATCCTCCGGAGCGTGCCCGGCGAGACGGTGCCGATCGGAAGGTGGAGGATCTTCCGGTCGAGCCGGGCCGCGATCTGATGGAAGACCGAGCGGGGCGGTCGCGGGGCGACGTGCACGACCACCCGCTCGAGGCTGTAGTCGAGCGCGGCGAGCAGCAGCCGCTCGGGACGGGTCTCCGCGAAGGCGTAATCGGCGTCGGTCCAGACCTCGCGAAGGCGGCCCGGCGGATAGGAGAGCAGGAAGCCGCCGTAGGTGACGCGGCAGATCCCCGGGCCCACGACCGCCTGCTCGGGGGCGGTCGCGTAGAACGCCATGTCGGACTCCTGCGCGTGCTCGCCGAGCCACGTCATCGCGAACGGGTAGCGCTCCTCCCCGTCGCGCGCGTCGTCGAAGACGACGACGACCGCCCCCACCTCGCCCGGTACCCTCCCCGACTCGCGCACCCAGATGCGATGTTCGCTCCAGTGGCGGATCGTCTCGCGCACGTCGATGCCGTCCAGCACGGAGGTCGTGAAGGGCACGACGCGCGAGGCCTCCTCGCGGAGCACCGTCTTGCCGCGCCGGCGCAGGTATTCGCCGAACGCCTCGACGATCACGTCCTCGGGCGGATAGGAGCAGACCGACTCCCCGTCGAAATCGCGCAGCCACTCGCCGGGGAAACTCTCGTCCCGGCGGCGCCGGCGCAGGAGGCTCTCCGGCCTGCGGCCCTTGGCCTCGCGGCGGCGCCTCGTGAGACGGATCCGTCGCACCCCGTCGAACATCTCCTCGGCGCGGATGCGCGCGGTGGGGAGATCGACCGCGGACTCCTGCTGCCACGGCCAGGCGGTCGCGAGGCGGTGGAGCTCCCAGGCGAAATTCTCGGTGACGCACGCACGCGCCGCCGCGAGCAGGTCGTAGAGATCGCACACGAGCCCGCCCCCTCCCGCCGCGAGGTTGCGCGCGAAGCGGGCGAGGTTGCGCCGTTGCCAGGGCTCGACGCGCTCGTCGGGAGCCGACGACGCCAGGGCGCGCTCGGTCTCGCGGACGAGCCCCCACTGCAACCGCAGGCGATCGCACGGGGACCGCCCCCCCGCCGCGCGCCGCACCGCGTGCTCGACCCGTTCGGGATCGTCGCCGCGCCCGCCGCTCAAGATGCGGAACGGGCCGTAGGTCCTCCCGGGGGCCGCCGGGATCGAGGCCTCGGGGACGCCGAGCCCCGCCCGGATGGCCTCGTACGCCGCCGCGTAGAACGGCACCTCGCCGAGCACCTCGCCGACCGATTCGGGATGGAGGTTCACGAGCCGCACGTTCCGGCGCACCGGAGGGGTGAGCGGCTCCGCGAGCTCCGCGCCGAGCGCGCGCCCGATCCCCTCGACGTGGTGCATCCCGCAGACGACGAGCACGCGCGACGCCCCCTCCTCGCGCAGGCGGCGCGCGTGGAACGCCATCGACGCCTCGCGGGGGGCGTCGTGCGGATCCTCGGGCCGGGGATGGCGACGGAACGCGTCCCAGACGGTGAGCGGTCCGAGCCGGAAGAGCGCGTAGGCGTCCGGAACCGGATCGCGCCAGTCGGCGTACCCGTCCACGTCGAGGTCCGCGCAGGCCAGCGGCAGGCCGCGCTCGATCGCGCCCCTCGCGGCCTCGACCATGGCGTCCGCGGGGTGGATCGGGAGGTAGATCGTCTCCGACGCGGCGGTCTCGTAGAGGAGCACCGAGATCGCCGGCAGTCGCTCGACCGCGCGAAGCCAGGTCTTCCCGAGGGAGGACGGGACCTCGACCGCGACCGCCTCCGGCTCGAGCGCCTCGAAGGCCGCGCGCACCGCGTCCGCCGCCTCGAGCCGGTCGTGCACGACCGGGAGGAGATGGATGCCGTCCGCGACGACCGCGAACATCGGGTCAGGGACCGAAGTAGCGCAGCGCGTCCTCGCCCAGGACGAAGGCGGAGGCCTCGCGCACCGCCGCCTTGGCGTCGCCGCCGCGCTGCGCGAGCCGCTTGAGCGCGTAGCGGGCGAGGTTGATCCCGTCGCGCGCGGTCCACCGCTCGTCCGCGGCGTGGGCCCGCTGCAGGAACGCGGTCACGTACTCGAGGATCGCCTCGTCGGAGAACGGGAGGTTCTCCGCGAGGATCGCCTTCTCCTCGTCGTGTTCGGGGAAGTCGAGCTGGATCTGGGGCTGCAGCCGGGAGTGGATGTACTCGGGGATCTCGTAGGTGGAGGCGTCGTCGTTCATCGTGGTGACGAGCCGGAAGTCGGCGTGCGCGCGCACCTTGATCCCCGCGACGATCGACTCGACGTAGCGGCGGTTGTCCAGCAGCGGCGCGAGCGACGCCCACGACTTCTCGGACATCCGGTTCCCCTCGTCGAGGATCGCGACCCCGCCCCGCACCATCGCGGTCACGAGCGGGGAGGCGACGTAACGGATCGCCCCGGCCCGGTCGACGACGGGAGTGATCAGCAGGTCCTCCGGGCGCGTGTCCATCGTCGCCTGGAAGATCCACACGTCCCGCCCGATCGCCTTCGCGGCGGCGTACGCGAGCGTGGTCTTGCCGACGCCGGGTTTCCCGAGCAGGCGCGGGTTCATCGGAAGGTCCCGCGCGTCCACGACGCTCCACGCGGCGAGGAGCTGGCGCAGGACGTCGGACTGCCCGACCCAGCGGATCGGCAGATCGTCCGGGTGCGCGAGGTGGATCGCGACCCCTTCGATCTCGACGACGTTGCGCGCGGTCACGCCGCCTCCGTCAGCGCGGCCTCGATGCGGTCGAGCCCCCAGTCGAGATCCTCCCGCGAGATCGTCAGCGGCGGGGCGAAACGCAGCGTCCACGTGTGCGTGTCCTTGCAGAGGACCCCGCGCGCGAGCAGCGCGTCCACGAATCGCCGCGCGCCGCCGGTCTCGCGCGCGACCTCGACCCCGGCCCACAGCCCCCGGCCCCGCACCTCGCGGACGGCGGGGGACCCGATCGAGCGGAGCCGCTCGTGGAAGTGCCTGCCCAGCGTCGCGCTGTTCGCGATGAGCCCCTCGTCGAAGAGCACCCGGAGCGCCTCGCGGCCGACCGCCGCGGCGAGGGCGTTCCCCCCGAAGGTGGAGCCGTGGTCGCCGGGTTGCAGGACGTTCATGACCGCGTCGTCGGCGAGGACGGCGGACATCGGGACGAAGCCGCCCCCGAGCGACTTTCCCAGGATCGCGACGTCGGGACGGATCCCTTCGTGCTCGAAGGCGAACAGCCGTCCGGTCCGGCCGAGGCCGCACTGGATCTCGTCGCACATCAGGAGCACGTTCGTCTCGCGGCAGGCGGCGGCGAGCCCGCGGAGGAACCCCTCCGGCGGGACGACGACCCCCGCCTCCCCCTGGATCGTCTCGAGGAGGACGGCGACGGTGTCGGGGCCGATCGCGGCGCGCGCCGCGCCGAGGTCGCCGTAGGGGACCTTCACGAAGCCGGTCGCGAGAGGGCCGAAGCCGTCGCGGTACGCCGCGGTGTCGGAGACGCTCACGAGGGTCGTCGTCCGGCCGTGGAAGTTGCCGGAGAAGACCACGATCTCCTGGCGGCCGTCCGGGACGCCGCGGACGACGTGCCCCCACTTCCGCGCCAGCTTGATCGCCGTCTCGACCGCCTCGGCGCCGGAGTTCATGAGGATCGAGCGCGGGAAGCCGGTGCGCTCGGCGAGGTCCCTCAGGAACGGCCCCAGGACGTCGTTCCGCAGCGAACGGGAGGTCATGGCGACGCGGCCGCTCTGCTCGATCAGCACCCTGCGGATGGACGGGTGGACGTGCCCGTGGTTGACCGACGAGATCGCGCCGTGGAAGTCGAGGAACCGGCGGCCTTCGACGTCCTCGACCCAGGCGCCCTCGCCCCGCGCCACGACGACGGGAAGGGGCCGGTACAGCGCGGCGCCGTAGCGGGTCTCGAGTCCGGCGTGATCGACGGGGGCGTTGGGGGTCGTGTCCACGGCGGCGATCAAAGTACCACGCAGGGCTTTGCCTTGACGCGCCCACCCCGGCCCGAAATAATCCGCCGCTGTCGGACCACGGATGAGCGAAACCCCGCCCGGAACCCGCGTCGGCCGCAAACAGCGGGTCCTGCTTCGCATCGAAGCGTTCAGCCGCCGCCGGTGGCGCGCCGTCCTGCTCGGCGCGCTCGCCCTGTTCCTCGTGTCGAGCTGGATCGGCTCCAAGATCCACCTCGAGTCCGACGTCCTGAAGCTGATTCCCGAGGGGAACCGCAAGGTCGACACCTTCCGGCAGGCCCTCAAGGACTTCGGGTCGATCGACTACCTCATCGTGCTCCTCGAGGCGGGGGAAGGGGAGAGCACCGAGGACCTCGAGGAGTTCTCGGACGCCTTCGCGGAAGGACTGCTCGAGCGCGAGGATCTGGTCGAGTCGGTCGAATACCGCTTCCAGCCCGACGCGCGTTTCCTGTCGCTGTTCACGGAGAACGCGCTCCTGTTCCTTCCGCCGGAGGAGCTCCCGACGATCGCCGCCCGCCTCGAGGACCGGGCGATCGAGCGCCAGGTGAAGGAGAATCGGCTCGCGCTGGCGTCCCCGGCGGGGGCGCTGGCGGAGTCGCTGGTCCTCAACGACCCGCTCGGCCTCATGCCGCTGTTCGTCGACCGGCTCCTCAGCCACCGCGGCGCGCTCAAGCTCGACCTGTCCACCGGGTATTACCTCTCCACCGACGCGCGCTCGCTGATCCTCCTGGTGAAGCCGCGGCGCGCCTCGCAGGATCTCGCCTTCTCGCGGACGCTGCTGGCCGCCGCGGACGCCGCCGCGGAGGCGGCGCGCCTCAGGATCGAGGAGGAATCGGGCCGGCTCCCCCGGATCGCGGTGCGTTACACGGGGAACCCCGCGACCCTCGTCGAGGAGGCGGGCCTTCTGACGCGGACGATGGGGATCACCGGAAGCGCCGCCTTCATCGCGGTGCTCGGGCTCTACCTCGTCTGCTACCGCCGCTTCGCGACGCTTTTCTACTCGAGCGTGCCGCTCCTGCTCGGCCAGGCGATGACCTTCGCGGTGGCGTTTTTCGTGCTCGGGGGGCTCAACTCCGCCTCGGTGGCGCTCCCCGCGCTGCTGATGGGCCTCGGGACCGACTTCACCATCGTCATGTACGCCCGCTACGTCGAGGAGCGGCGGGCGGGGCGCTCGCTCGCCGAGGCGACGGAGCTGATGGTCGGGGAAGGGGGGCTGGGCGTCTTCACCGGCGCCATCACCTCCGCCGGGACCTTCTACGCCCTGTGCATCAGCGGCTACCGGGGGTTGTCGGACCTGGGCTTCCTGATCGGGACCGGGATTCTCCTGTGCGGCGTCGCGATCCTCTTCCTGCTTCCCGCGATGATCACCTGGAACGAAGGGGTCCGCCGCCGTCGCGAGGACCCGGTCCAGAAGCTGCACCTGCAGTCGATCGGCCTCGAGCGGCTGATCACCTTCAGCGCCGCGCGGCCGAAAACCGTCCTCGTCGCCACCGGCCTGCTCGTCGCCGTCGCGATCGCCGGGAGCTTCGGGCTCGCCTTCGACGACAACATCAACTCGCTCCGCAGCACCGACTCGAACGCCTACCGCGCGCAGCAGGTGGTGGCGGAGCGGTTCGGCGCCTCCCTGTCGTACATGACGGCGATCGCCGAGGCGCCCGACCTCCGGGAGGCGGAGGCGCTCGCCTTCAAGGTGCGCGAGCGCCTCGAGCCGTTCCTGGCGGACGGGACGATCGGACGGTACGAGTCCATCCTCAACTACCTGCCCCCCGCCTCGCGCCAGGAGCAGGTGATCGCGGCCGTGCGCGCGGGAGCCTCCGGGGCGTTCGACGCCGCGCGCATCCACGCCACGTTCGTGCGCGCCCTCGACGCCGAGGGGTTCCGCGCGGACGCCTTCGCCGATTACCTGGCGCGGATGGATCGTTTCCTGGCGCCGACGCGCCCGATCACCCTCGCGGACCTCGAGGGGAAGGGCCTGGGCCGGCTCGTGGACCGCTACGTCAAGCGCGACGGCGACCGGGTGCGGATCGTGACCTACCTCTACCCGACCGACCCGCGCTGGAAACGCCTGGCGCCGCCCGGGCTCGTCGAGGCGCTCTCCGCGGACGACCCCGGCATCACCGTCACGGGGACGAACGTCGTCAGCCAGGAGCTGCGCCGCCTGTTCGCGCGCGACGCGACCCGCGCGGTCGCCCTCGGGCTCGCGCTCGTCGCGGCGCTGCTCTGGATCGACTTCAAGAGCGTGCGCCTCACGGCGATCGCCCTCGCGCAGCTGCTCTCCGGGGTCGCGCTCATGCTCGGGGTGATGCGCGTGTTCGACCTGCCGATCAACTACGCCAACGCGTTCGTCGCCACGATGATCATGGGCGTGGGGATCGATTACAGCATCCACATCGTCCACCGCCTCCACGGAAACGGCGGCGTCGTCGACGAAGGCGTCCTCGAGACCGCGAAGGGCGTCGTGCTCGCGGCGCTCACCAACGTCGCCGGCTTCGGCACGCTCGGCCTGGGCGACTACCCCGCGATGCGCAGCATCGGCCTCGTGGCGCTCGTGGGCTCGGTGACGTGCCTGCTCACCGCGCTCACGCTCGTCCCCGCGCTCCTGGCGCGGCGGCAGGAGCGTTCGTGACCCTCTGGCTCGCGTTGCTGCTCGGCCTCGTCGAGGGTCTGACGGAGTTCCTTCCGATCTCCTCCACCGGCCACCTGATCCTCGTCTCCGAGGCGTTCGGGCTCACCGGGCAGCGGGCGGAGGTGTTCGACCTGTTCATCCAGCTCGGCGCGGTCCTCGCGGTCGTCGTCGAGTACCGAAGGCGCCTTTTCGACGCGACCCGTCCCGGGAATCGGGGATTCCTCGTCCGCGTCGGCGTCGCCTTCGTCCCCGCGGCGGTCCTGGGGCTCGTCGCCCACGACTTCATCAGCGAGCGGCTCTTCTCGGCCCGTACCGTCGCCGCGGCGCTGATCGCGGGGGCGGCGCTCATCCTCGTGGTGGAGGCCCTTCCCAGACGCGAGCGGACCGCGACGGCCGAGGCGGCGGGGTTCCGGCAGGCGCTCGGCATCGGCCTCGCGCAGTGCCTGGCGCTCTGGCCGGGATTCTCGCGCTCGGCGGCCACGATCCTCGGCGGCCTGGTCTGCGGGCTCAACCGTCCCGCCGCGACCGAGTTCTCGTTCTTCCTCGCGATCCCCACCCTCGGGAGCGCGACCCTCTACAGCCTGCTCAAGCGGTACCGGGCGCTCGAGCCGGGGGACGCCCTCTACCTCGCCGTCGCGTTCGCGGCGTCCTTCTTCGTCGCCTGGTGGTCGATCCGCTGGCTGCTGCGCTACGTCTCGTCCCATACGCTCCGGCCGTTCGCCTGGTACCGGATCGCCCTCGGGCTGCTCGTGCTCTGGGCAACGCGCTGAGGGACCCCCCGGGCCCAACAAAGGTCCATTGCGCTCCGGGGGGGCTCGCGGTATCAAGCTTCCGCGATGTTCTCCCCCGCGCGCCCGGCCCTCGCCGCCTGGATCGCCCTCGCTCCGGGCGTCGCGGCGGCGTTCCACTCCGGGGGGGTGGGGTCGTGCGAGGGGTGCCACAGCATGCACTCCTCGGACGTCGGGGCTCCCGCGGGGTTCCTGCTGAAGGCGGCCTCACCCACCGACGTCTGCCTCCGGTGCCACCAGACCGAAAACGGCAACACCTGGGGGAACGACGTTCGCGATCCGGGGCCGCAGTACGGCGGCGGCGCCTTCGTGCTCCTGAGGGCGTCGAACCTCAACGACGGGCCGGGCGGCTCGGATCCCCTGGCGACGATCCCGGGGTATCGCGCGGGTCACACCGTGATCTCCTACTCGAACGGCACGACGGCCGACCCCGAGCACGCAACCGCGCCGGGAGGGACCTACCCCTCCTACAACCTGCACTGCACCTCCTGTCACGACCCGCACGGCAAGGGGGGGACGTTCCGCCTGCTCTACGGCAGCGAGAACCCCGAGTCGCGCGTGAACGGCCAGGTCTACCGCTACGTGAACCCGTCGCCGCAAGCGGAGGGGATCCCGCTCGACGGTCCCGGGGAATCCCCCGCCGGCCACGCCGCCTACCGTTCGGGGATGACCGACTGGTGCGCGAACTGTCACGGGTACTACCACGAGAACGGCCTCTCGAGTTTCTCCCACCCCGTGCGCAACGAGCTCGGGATCGACCTCACGAGCACCTACAACGCGTACATGGGGAGCGGCAATCCGACGGGGACCGGCCTCGAGGCCTACATCCCGCAGACCCCGGTGGAGTTCGACGACGCGACGACGACCTTCCGCGGTCCCGTGCCCACGACGGCGAGGATCAGCTGCCTCAGCTGCCACCGCGCGCACGCCTCCTCCGGTCCGAGCTCCGGACGGTGGGACTTCAACATCACCACCTGGGCGGAGGAGGGCGTCCTTTCCGGGACGTGGCCGATCCCGAACCCCTACGAGATGACGACGGGGCCGGCGCAGCGGCGCCTGTGCGAGAAGTGCCACGGGGACGCCGTTCCCGAGTAGGCTTCCGACATGGCCGACCTCGACCCCGACGCATTCCGCAAGGCCGCGCATCGCGTCGCCGATCTCGTCGCCGACTACCTCGAGCGCCTCGAGTCCTACGACGTCGTTCCGAAGATCGCTCCCGGCGACGTCGCGGCGAAGCTCCCCGGGCGTCCACCCGAGAATCCCGAGCCGCTCGAGGACGTTCTCGAGGATTACCTCCGGTGGATCGAGCCGAACGTGACTCACTGGCAGCACCCGATGTTCATGGCCTACTTCCCCAGCGTCGCGTCGGGGCCGGGGATCCTGGGCGAGTGGCTCGCGGCGGGGCTCAACTCGAACGTCATGTTGTGGCGGAACGCGCCGGCCTCGACGGAGCTCGAGCAGGTGACCGTCGCGTGGCTGCGCGAGCTCTTCGGGCTCCCGGCGGTGTTCGACGGGATGTTCACCGACACCGCGTCGATGTCCTCGCTGCTCTCCATCGTCGCCGCGCGCCACGCCGTTCCGGGACTCCACGCCCGCGACGAGGGGATGGCGGGACCCGCGCGGCTGCGCCTCTACGCGTCGACCGAGGCGCACTCGTCGATCGAGAAGGGCGCGATCGTCGCCGGGGTGGGAAAGGCCGGGGTGCGCCGTGTCGACGTCGACGCCGAGTACCGCATGCGCCCCGACGCGCTCGCCGCGGCGATCCGGGAGGACCGCGCCGCGGGGTTCACGCCGTTCTGCGTCGTCGCGACCCTGGGCACGACGTCGTCGACGAGCGTCGATCCGGCGCGCGCGATCGCGGAGATCTGCGCGCGCGAGAAGCTCTGGATGCACGTCGACGCGGCCTACGGCGGCGTGATGGCGGCGATGCCCGAGCACCGGCCGCTTTTCGACGGTTGGGAGCGCGCCGACTCGATCGTCGTGAATCCGCACAAGTGGCTGTGGACGCCGTTCGACGCCTCGCTGCTCCTGTTCCGGGATCCCGCGCACTTCCGCGACGCCTTCAGCCTCGTCCCCGAGTACCTGTCGACCCCCGAGGCCCCGGGCGTCCGCAACTACAACGAATACGGCGTCCAGCTCGGCCGTCGCTTCCGCGCCCTGAAGGTCTGGATGATCCTTCGCATGTTCGGGACGGAGGGGATCGCGGCGATCCTCCGGGAACACCTGCGCTACGCGAACCTCCTGGCGTCGTGGGTCGCGGCGGACCCCGATTGGGAGCTCCTGGCCCCGGTTCCGATGGCGACGGTGTGCCTGCGCTGCCGCCCCGAGGGACACCCCGATCCGGACGCTCTGAACCGGCGCATCCTCGACGCCGTGAACGCATCCGGCCGGGCCTACCTGAGCCACACCCGGCTGGCGGGGAAGCTCACGATCCGGGTCTCGATCGGGAACCCGCGCCAGACCGAGGCCCACGTCGCGCGGATCTGGGAACTCCTGCGTAGCGCCGCGGCAACCCAAACCCGAATCGATGCTTGACTCCCGCGGGGATCGGGGTTTACGGTTCCCCCGGCCGTGGTTTCACCGAGGAGTTCGAAGGGGTACGGATTTCACGCGCGCCGCAAGCCGGTCTTGCGGCGTTTTGTCTTTCAGGCCCCGTATCGGGGCGTGAGGCGCACGGCTCGGTTCGAGAAGCTCTGATCGGCTTCGGTTCGCACGACGCGGTCCCACCCCGGCCGCGTCCGAAAGGCAGGGTTCGATGGGTACCAGGCTGTATGTCGGCAACCTCCCCTTCAGCGCGGACGAGCAGCAGGTCAAAGAGCTGTTCGAGCAAAACGGACGGACGGTGAAGGAAGTCAAGCTGATCACCGACCGGGAGACCGGCCGCCCTCGCGGCTTCGGTTTCGTGGACATGGGCACTCAGGAGGACGCCGACTCCGCGATCCGCCAACTCAACGGCACCAACTACGGGGGCCGCCCTCTCACCGTGAACGAGGCGCGCGAGCGCGAGCGTGGCGGGGGCGGGGGTGGCGGCGGCTACGGCGGCGGCGGTGGGCGCCGCGGCGGTGGCGGCGGCGGCTACGGGGGTGGCGGCGGCTACGGCGACCGGTACTGACCCCGTCCTGAAATCGAACGATCCCGCTGGGCCGGGGCTCCTCGAGGGTCCCGGCCCTTCGTCTTTTCGGTCACCCCTTTCGGGGCCGCATCGCCTCGAAAGTCTCCGCCGGCTCGTCGAGGAAGTCGTTGAACTCCCCGGCGCCGCGCAGCCACTCGCCGCCGTCGAACACGACGACCTCGCCGCGCATCCACTCCGACGCGTCGGAGACGAGAAACGCCGCGAGCTCGGCGAGCTCCTCCGGCGTCCCGAATCGCCCGGCGGGGATCCGCGCCTTCCTCCGCGCCTCGAGATCCGACGACGGCAGCAGGCGCGAGAACGCCCCTTCGGTCGGGATCGGTCCCGGCGCGATCGCGTTGAGCCGGATCCCGTAACGGGCCCACTCCACGGCGAGCGACCGGGTCATCGCGACGACTCCCGCCTTGGCGCACGCCGACGGCAACACGAACGCCGAGCCGGTCTCGGCGTAGGTCGTCGCGATCGAGAGGACCGAGCCGCCCCGCTTCGCCGCGATCCATCGCCTGGCCAGCGCCTGCGTGCAGTGGAACGTGCCGTGGAGGACGATCCCGACGACCGATGCGAAGGCGTTGGGGGAGAGCTGCTCGGAGGGACACAGGAAGTTCCCGGCGGCGTTGTTGACGAGGATGTCCGGCAGGCCCGCTTCGCCCTCGATCTTCGCGATCGCCGCCTCCACGGCGGCGGGGTCGCGCACATCGCAGGTCGCGAAGACGCCGCCGGTCTCCCGCGCGACGTCGCGAAGCGGCTCCTCGCGCCGCCCCGAGACCGCGACCTTCGCCCCGAGGGAGGCGAAGCGCAGCGCCATCGCGCGGCCGAGGCCGGTGCCCCCGCCGGTGATCCAGGCCACCTTCCCCGAAAGGAGGTCGAGGCGCAGCGCGGGGGTCATGGCTTCGGAGTGTCGCGGAAGAACGGCGACGCCCAGGCGGCGAGGAGCGCGTAGGCGGCGGCGATCACCCCCACGACGAGCCCTCCCGTCCGGTAGGCGGCCCGGGTGCCGCCCCGGACGAGGTCCGTCACGGCACCCGCGGGCACGGTCTTCTCGAACATCGAGAACCCCCAGCTCCCGGCGTACCACCCGATGACGAGCCCGCCGACCAGCAGGAGCACCATCCCCACCACGCGCTTGGACATCCCTACCACCTCGCCAGTTCGCGCACCGCGGCCGTCACGTCCTCCTGGGACGGCAGGATCGCCGACTCGAGAGAGGGCGCGTACGGCGGGAAACAGTCCTTCGCGGCCAGGCGGCGGACCGGCGCGTCGAGGTGCTCGAACGCCTGGTCCGAGATCCTCGCCGCGATCTCTCCGCCGAAACCGCCGGTGAGCTGCGCTTCGTGCACGACGATCGCCTTGCCGGTCTTCTTCACCGACTCGAGGATCGTCTCCTCGTCGAGGGGGACGAGGGTCCGGAGGTCGATCACCTCGACCGAGAACCCCTCGCGCTCGAGCTCGGCCGCGGCGCGCTGGCAGCGCACGACCCCGCTCCCCCACGTGATCGCGGTGAGATCGGTTCCGGGCTTCACGATGCGCGCCTTGCCGAAGGGGATCAGGTAGTCGGCGTCGGGCTCGAGGGACTTCGAGAAGACCTGACGGTAGAGCCCCTTGTGCTCGAAGAAGATGACCGGATCGTCGATCCGGCACGCCGTCTTGATGAGCCCCTTCGCGTCCGCCGCGTTGGAGGGGTACGCCACGTACCACCCCGGCGTGTGGATGTAGAGCGACTCGGGGCACTGGCTGTGGAACGGCCCGCCGCGGATGTACCCGCCCGTCGCCATGCGCACGACGACGGGGCACGACCACGCGCCCCCCGACCGCCAGCGCAGCGTCGAGATCTCGTTGCGGATCTGCATGTACCCGGGGAAGGAGTAGTCGGAGAACTGCATCTCGACGACGGGTTTGTACCCCCGGATCGCCATCCCCTTCGCGACCCCCACGATCGTGGCCTCGGCGAGCGGGGAGTTCTCGACGTTCGTCGGGAACGCCTCGGTGAGCCCGCGGGTGACGCCGAAGACCCCTCCCTTCGGGTCGGCGATGTCCTCGCCCCACATCACGATCTTCGCGTTGCGCTCCATCTCCTCCTTGAGGCCGTGGTTGATCGCGTCGACCATCGTGACCTCCTTGTCGGAGATCCACTTCGGCGTCGGCTCCCGGTCCACCGGCTGTTTTCCGGAGAAGACGTGCAGCGCCGCGATCGAAGGGTCCGGCGCCGGCGCGGCGTCGGCCGCGTCGCCGGCGGCGTTGACCGCGGCCTTGATCTCGTCGTGCATCGCCTTGAGCTCGCCCTCGGTGACGAGCCCCCAGGAGAGAAGCCGCCCCTGGGTGTGCGCGACGGGGTCCTTCTGGCGGATCGTCTCGAGCTCCTCCTCGGTGCGGTACTTGAGTTGGTCGTCGGAGGACGAGTGCGAATCGAGGCGCACGACGTGGGCCTCGACGAGCAGCGGCCCTCCGCCCGCGCGCATCTCGGCGACGAGCGGCTTGAGCGACTGCCACATCTCGGTGAAGCGGGTCCCGTCGAGCTCGATCGAGCGGACGTTGAACCCCTTGGCGAGGGTGTGGATCTGCGTTCCGGTCTGGACGGACTGGGGA
>DASVAW010000048.1 GCA_036376135.1 Candidatus Polarisedimenticolaceae bacterium
GGCGCTCGTCCCCCGCGCGGCGTGGACCTGCACCGAATGCGGCGCCGGCCTCTCCCGCGTGCGCGCTCCGGGCCTGAGCCGGGTGATCTCGAACCTGATCCCGGGGGCGACGGCGGCGACGGGAGCGATCCTGCTCGTCAACGGACTGATGTTCCTCGTGATGCTCGTCGCGCCCCCCGCGGTGGCCGGAATCGAGTTCCAGACCGGTTTCGGCCGCCTGATGGGGTTCGACGGCGCGACGCTCCTGCGGTACGGATCGGGTGTGCCCGTGCTGACCTTCGAGGCGGGGGAATGGTGGCGCCTGATCACGCCCCTGTTCCTCCATGCCGGGATCCTCCACTTCGCGTTGAACTCGATGGCGCTGGCGTCGCTGGGCCCGCTCGCGGAGGAGGAGTACGGCACCGAGCGGTTCGGCGTCATGTACCTCCTGAGCGGGCTCGGCGGGACGCTCGTCGCGCAATACCTCGGCGGGGTGCGCACCGTCGGGGCGTCCGGCGCGATCTGCGGCCTGCTCGGACTCCTGCTCGTGCACGGCTGGCGGCGGGGGGGCGCCTACGGCTCCGCGATGCAGAGCGTGATGGCCCGCAACGCGATGCTCATGGTCGTGATGAGCCTGCTCCCGGGGATCGACTGGCGCAGCCACCTCGGCGGCTTCCTCGCGGGCGGCCTTCTCGGGCTCGTGGTGCCCTGGGGGCCTTACCGCACCCGCGCGGCGGCGACGCTCTGGTCGATGGCGGCCCTCGCGCTCCTCGCGATCTCGGTCTTCGCGTTCTACTCGATGGCGATCCACGGCACGGCGACGCTGCAGCAGCTGCTCGACCTCCGCGGCCGATGATCCGCATCGCCCTGGCCGGCCTCGGCGTCCACGGTTCCCGCTACGCGAGGCACCTTCTCGCCGGGGACATTCCCGGCGCCGCGCTCGTCGCGGTCTCGCGCGCGGACGAGGCGGCCGGACGCGCCTTCGCCGCCGGGCACGGGCTGGAGTTCGTCGCGGACCCCGTCGCGCTCGCGCGGCACCCCGGCGTGGACGCCGTCGTCTCGGCGGTTCCCCCCGACCTCCACCGCGCGATCGCCCTCGCCGCGATCGAGGCCGGGAAGGCGCTCCTGATCGAGAAGCCGCTCGCCGCGTCCCTGGAGGATGCCGACGCGATCGCGGCGGCGGCGGAGGGGGCGGCGGCGACCGTCGCGGTCGCGCACACGCAGCGCTTCGACCCGCTGTTCGTCGCCCTGCGCGAGCGCCTCCCCTCCCTCGGCGCCCTTCGCGTGCTGGCGATCGACCAGCGATTCGATCCCGGGGCGCGCCCCTGGACGGACGCCCCCGGTCGCGGCGGCGCGTTGCTCGTCACCGGCGTGCACGCGTTCGACCTCGCGCGCTGGCTGACCGGGGCGGAGCCGGTCTCCGTCGTCGCGGAGACCTCGGCGGCACCCGGCCGCGCGACCGAGGACACCTTCGCCGCGGTGCTCCGGCTCGAGCCGGGAGACGTCGTCGTCACCATCGACAACTGCCACCGCTCGCGCGGGCGCTCCGGGCGCGTCAGCGCCGCGGGAACGTCCGGCCAGCTCGCCGTCGATCACGCGACGCGCCGCTTCGTGAAGGTGGATGCGGACGGCGAGAGCGACCTCGGCTCGGTCCCGCACCTTCCGACGGTCGTCCCGTGCCTGCGCGACTTCGTGGTCGCCTCGAGCGCGCGGCGTCCGGCCGCGGTTTCGGTCGAGGACGGACTCGCGGCGGTGCGGATCGCGGACGCGGTGCGTCGCTCCGCGCGCGAGGGACGTCGCCTCTCCCTCGCTTGATACTCCTCAAGCTCGCACGCGTGCCTCGCCCCCGACCGAGGTGCGACTATGCCCCTCTGGAGAGCGGACCATGCAGGTGCTCGACAAGGGCGGCCTCTCGGATCTCTTCTCCGCGCTGAACCGGCGTGGATTTTCCATCGTCGGCCCCACGGAACGCGACGGCGCGATCGTCCTCGACACGCTCGAGCGGCCCGATCGTTTGCCGTGGGGGCGCGTCGCGCGCGACGGACCGGGGACGTGTCGCGTCGACGACGAGCCCACGGGCGCGGCCTTCTCGGGCGGCCCTGGCGCGCACCCATGGAAGCGCTTCCTCTACCCGCCGGCGGAAACGGTCCTCGCCGTCACGCGCGACGACGACGGGATCCGGATCGGATCTCCGGCGCCGGTCTCCCGCCTCGCGCTCTTCGGCGTGCGCCCGTGCGACGTCGCGGCGCTCGCGCGCCTGGACGGCGTGCTCGTGCACGGGCCGCACCCCGACGAACGCTACCGCGCGCGGCGGGACGCCGCGTTCGTCGTGGCGGTGGAGTGCACCGATCCCGGTCCGGCGTGTTTCTGCGGGTCCATGGGATCGGGACCGCGGGCGCGCCTGGGCTTCGACCTCGCGCTCGTCGAGATCGCGACGAACGGACGCCACGTGTTCCTCGCCCGCCCGGGAACCGAGCTCGGCCGCGAGGTCCTCGACGAGGTGGGTCCGGGGCGGGCGGACGCCGCGGAAGTCGCCGCCGCCGAGGCCGCGCTCGACGCCGCGGCCGCGCGCACGCACGGCGCCGTCGACGAGAAGACCGCCGAGCGCGCGGTGCTGGGCGACACCGAGCACGGAGCCTGGGAGCGGGTCGCCGCCCGTTGCATGTCCTGCGGCAACTGCACGCAGAGTTGCCCGACCTGCTTCTGCTCCACCATGGACGACCTCGCCGACCTCGAAGGCACCGCCTTCGAACGGGTGCGGCGATCGGAATCCTGCTTCGCCCCGGACTTCTCGTACATGCACGGCGGAAGCGTCCGGGGGAGCGTGAGGGCGCGCTACCGGCACTGGCTGCGCCACAAGTTCGGAACCTGGCACGCGCAGTTCGGCGCCGCGGGCTGCGTGGGCTGCGGGCGTTGCATCGTCTGGTGTCCCGCCGGGATCGACGTCCGCGAAGAGGTTCGAGCCCTGCTGGCCGCGTCGTACGCGGCCGTGGAGGAAGACGATGATCCAAACGCTTGAGCCGATCCTCGCCGAGATCCCGCTGTTCCGCGGGATGGAGCAGGAGTACGTCGCGCTCCTGGCGGGGTGCGCCGCCAACGTCCGACTCGAGCCCGGGCAGTTCCTGTTCCGCATCGGGGATGAGGCCGACGGCTTCTGGCTCGTGCGCCAGGGACAGGTCTCCGTCGAGATCCACGCCCCCGGGCGGGGCGCGCTCACGATCCACACGGCGCGCGAGGGGGACGTGATCGGCTGGTCGTGGCTCGTACCCCCGTACCAGCGCCACTTCGACGCCCGGGCGATCGTCGCGACGCGCGCCCTGCGGATGGACGCGAAGTGCCTGCGGGACAAGTTCGCGAGCGACCCGAGGCTCGGTTACGAGCTCATGAGCCGCTTCGGGCGCGTCGTCACCCAGCGCCTGGACAGCATGGCGCTCCAACTGCTGGACGTTTATGGCCACCGCGCCAACCCGACTTCCTGACGCCGCGGTCGCCCCGCCCGTCCCCTCCGCGGTCGACGCGATGCGCCCGGTGGTCTGCCGGGTGGTCTCCGTCGCCCGCGAGCTGAAGGACGTGACGACGCTCGTCCTCGAACCCCCCGCCGACGAGGCGCCGTTCACGTTCCTCCCCGGCCAGTTCAATATGTTGTGGGCCCCCGGCGTCGGGGAGTCCGCGATCTCCATCAGCGGGTCGGCGGACGAGCCGCGCCGGATCGTCCACACGATCCGGTCGATCGGTCCGGTGACCCAGGCGCTGTGCGGCCTGAACCGCGGCGACGAGCTCGCGATCCGAGGCCCCTTCGGCACCGCGTGGCCCGTCGCCGAGGCCGAGGGACACGACGTCGTCTTCGTGGCCGGCGGGATCGGCCTCGCGCCGCTGCGCCCCGCCCTGCTCCACGTCCTCGCCCGCCGCAATCGTTACGGCCGCGTCGCTCTCCTCTACGGCGCGCGCTCGCCGGCGGACCTGCTGTTCCAGAAGGACCTCGAGTCCTGGCGGGGTCGCTTCGACGTGACCGTCGAGGTCACCGTCGACCGGGCCGAAGCGGGCTGGCACGGCCGCGTCGGGTTCGTGACGAACCTCGTCGACCTCCCCCAGCTCTCGCCCAGCGAGTCCGTCGCCTTCGTCTGCGGCCCGGAGCTGATGATGCGCTTCTCGTGCCGCGAGCTCGCGCGGCGCGGGATCCCGACCGACCGGATCCACGTTTCGCTCGAACGGAACATGAAGTGCGGGTGCGGGCTGTGCGGCCACTGCCAGCTGGGCCCGGTTTTCGTCTGCAAGGACGGGCCGGTGTTCCCGCTGCGGGAGGTCGCGAGCCTCGTCACCGTGCGGGAGCTGTGAGATGGCGCCGCGAAAGCCGAAGGCGAAGCCCAAGCGCGCCGGCGACGGCGAGACCCCGGGGGACGTGAGGCCCAAGCTCGCCGTCTGGAAGTTCGCCTCCTGCGACGGCTGCCAGCTGACCCTGCTCGACTGCGAGGACGCCCTCCTCGAGATCGCCGCGAAGGTCGAGATCGCGAACTTCCCCGAGGCCTCCCGCGCGATCGTTCGCGGCCCCTACGACGTCTCGCTCGTGGAGGGCTCGATCACGACCTCCCACGACGCGGAACGGATCCACACGATCCGCCGCGCTTCGAAGGTCCTCGTGGCGATCGGCGCGTGCGCGACGGCCGGCGGCATCCAGGCCCTCCGCAACTTCGCGGAGGTCGGGACGTGGATGACCGCCGTGTACGGAAGGCCCGACGCCATCCCCACGCTTCGCGCGTCGACCCCGATCTCCGATCACGTCAAGGTCGACTTCGAGCTGCACGGCTGCCCGATCTCCAAGGAGCAGCTGATCCGCGTGCTCGGGGCGATCCTCCGCGGGAACGTGCCGCGCCTGCCGCACCACTCCGTCTGCCTCGACTGCAAGCGCAACGGCACCGTGTGCGTGACCGTGGCGGAGGGGCAGCCGTGCCTGGGCCCGGTGACGCGCTGCGGGTGCGGGGCGTTGTGCCCTTCGCACGGACGGGG
>DASVAW010000049.1 GCA_036376135.1 Candidatus Polarisedimenticolaceae bacterium
GCGCGCTCGCGCGAGAGGCCGCCCGGCCCGAGCGCGGACAGACGCCGCTTGTGCGTCACCTCGGAGAGCGGGTTCGTCTGGTCCATGAACTGCGACAGCTGGCTCGAGCCGAAGAACTCCTGGATCGCCGCCATCACGGGCTTGGCGTTGATCAGGTCGTTGGGCATGGCCGTCGTCATTTCCTGGTAGACGGACATCTTCTCCTTGATCGCGCGTTCCATCCGGACGAGGCCGATCCGGAACTGGTTCTCGAGGAGCTCGCCCACGGACCGGACGCGCCGGTTGCCGAGGTGGTCGATGTCGTCGGTCTCGCCCACGCCCTTGCGGAGCTTGAGCAGGTACCGGAGCACGTCGACGAAGTCCTCCTTCGAGGGGGTGCGGTCCTGGTCGGCGCGCCAGCGCTGCGCGACCTGCGGCGGCCACGCGGGGTCGGGGCCGTCGGTCGCCTCGTGGCCGGCCGTCGAGCCGTAGAGCTTCGTGTTGAACTTGAGCCGGCCGACCCGCGAGAAGTCGTAGCGGCCCGGGTCGTTGAACATGCTGTCGAACAGGTTGCGGGACGACTCGACGGTCGGCGGATCGCCGGGGCGGAGCTTGCGGTAGATCTCGACGAGCGCCGCGACCTGCATCGCGTTCGCGTGCTTGGGCGAGAACTGCTGGGCCTGCTCCTTGGTCGAGTCCTTCTTGAGGGTCTCGAGGAGGATCGAGCCCACGTCCTCGGACTCGGGGAAGATCAGCTCGACCTCGGTGCCGTCCGCGGCGGACACCTTCTCGAGCGCCTCGCCCGCGAGCGGCGTCAGGGCGTCCGCGAGGACCTCGCCGGTCGCCCCGTCCACCGCGTCGCCGATCAGGTGGGCGCCGTCGAGCTCGGTCGCCTCGACGGGAATCCACTCGATGCCCGCCGATGCGAGCGCCTCGACCTGCTCCGAGCGGATCTTGCGCCCCTTCTTGACGATCTCCTCGCCGGACTTCGGGTGCGTGACGGCGCCGCGGGGCTTGCGGCCCTCGAGACCGGAGCCGACCCGGAACTCGGGCTTGCCTCCGGCGAAGCGCGCGCGCACCGGCGTGTAGAACGCGCGGAGGATCGAGGCGTCGTCCTCGATCCCGAGCGCGCGCAGGAACACCGTCGCCGGGAACTTGCGCTTCCGGTCGATCTTCACGTACAGGACGTTCTTCTGGTCGAACTCGAACTCCACCCACGAGCCGCGGTACGGGATGATCTTCGCGACGTAGGAGGTCTTGAGCGGGTCCGACTGGAAGAACACTCCGGGGCTACGATGCAGCTGGGAGACGATGACCCGCTCGGTCCCGTTCACGATGAAGGTCCCGTGCTCGGTGAGCATCGGAACCTCGCCGAAGTAGACCTCCTGCTCCTTGATGTCGCGGATCGTGCGCGCGTCGGTGTCGGGGTCCTTGTCGTAGACGACCAGCTGGATCGTGACCTTGAGCGGCACCGTGTAGGTCTGGCCGCGCTCCTGGCACTCGTGGACGTCGTACTTGAACTTGAGCCCGACGGGGTCGCCGCACTGCTCGCATTCCCGGACGATCACCGGCGTGAGGTTGCCGCAGTGCTCGCACACGACGTCGGTGCCCCGCGCCTCGGGCGCGATCAGCCGGCGTCCGCAGGCCCGGCACTCGCTGCGCAGGTGCTCGATCCCCTGCAGCTCGCCGCACTTGCACTCCCAGTTCCCGATCGTGTAGTCGACGAACTCCAGAGAGCACGTCTGACGGAAGTCGCGGATCGGGAAGATCGACTTGAACACGGCCTGCAGGCCCGCGTTCTCGCGATCGGCCGGAGCGGTGCGCATTTGCAGGAACCGCTCGTACGAGCGTTTCTGCACCTCGATCAGGTTGGGGATCGGGATGGCGGTCCGGATCCGGGAGAACTCGACGCGCTTCAGAGAAGGAATCCGCAGGGTCTCGGGCATCGCGATTCAAACCCCCAGTGCGGCGGCACGGTGCGGCCGCCCGTTCGAGGAGTAAGGCGCCCCCGGGGTACGTTCGGGGATCGGGCGCCCCGGGGAGACGGTGCCCCGCCGCCCCCGGGAGGGGGACGGCGGGCCCTGACACATCGGCGACGCGTCCGTACTACTGGATCTCGACCTTGGCGCCTTCGGCCTCGAACTTCTTCTTGATGGCCTCGGCCTCGTCCTTCGTCACGGCTTCCTTGACGGTCTTCGGCGCGCCGTCGACGAGATCCTTGGCCTCCTTCAGGCCCAGGCTCGTGACCTCGCGGACGACCTTGATGACGTTGATCTTCTTGTCGCCCACTTCCTTGAGGATGACGTTGAACTCCGTCTTCTCCTCGACCGGGGCGGCGGCGGCGGCACCCGCGCCCGCCACGGCCGCGACGGCGACCGGGGCGGCGGCGGAGACGCCCCACTTCTCCTCGAGCATCTTGACGAGCTGAGCGGCCTCGATGACGGTCAGCGAGCTCAGGTTTTCCGCGATGGTCTGCAGATCGGCCATGGTACGAATCCTCCGTCGTGGCTACCGGTTCGTGCGGCGCCCGTTCGAATCATTCCCTTGCGACAGGCCCGGCGCCGCGCGCCGACGGCCCGAATCTCCCGTTCAGTTCGCCTCGCCCTCGAGCTTCTCGCGACGGGCGTCGATCGCCCGGGCCACCTGGCCGGCGGGCGTGTTGAGCAGCCGGACGAGCATCGTCGCCGGCGTGTTGAGCAGCGCGAGCAGCTGCGCGCGCAGCTCCGGAAGTCCCGGCATCGTCGAGAGCGTCTTCACGCCGGCGTCGCCGTCGAGGACGTCCCTCGCGTCGACGACCGCCGCGACGAGCTTGAGCTGCGGGTTGTCCTTCACGAACTCGGTCACGACCTTGGCGATCGCGACCGGATCGTCCGGATGGCTGGCGAGACCGCAGGTCCCGACCAGGCGGGTCTGGATCTTGTCGACCGCGGTCCCCACGGCGGCCCGGCGCGCGAGCCGGTTCTTGAGGACGTGGAACGTCCCGCCCGCCGCGCGCACGCGCCGGCGAAGCTCGTTCGACTGGTTGGCGGTCAGGCCCTTGAAGTCCGTGAGCACGAGGTGGGGGCTCTTGCGGAACACCTCCACCATCGACTCGACGTGGGCGGCTTTCTCCGTGCGGTTCACGTCGCTCTCCCCTAGGCCGTCGGCAGCTCGACGGCGGCCTCGTCGATCGAGATCGACGGGCCCATCGTCGAGGACATGTAGATCGACTGGACGTACTTGCCCTTGGCCGCCGCGGGCTTGGCGCGCAGGACCGCGTGGATCACGGCGAGGGCGTTCTCCTCGATCTTCTTGTCGGCGAACGACATCTTGCCGACCGGCACGTGGATGATCGCCGTCTTGTCGACGCGGAACTCCACCTTGCCGGCCTTGATCTCGCGCACCGCGTTCGCGACGTCGAAGGTCACCGTGCCGGTCTTCGGGTTGGGCATCAGCCCGCGGGGCCCGAGCACCTTACCGAGTTTCCCGACGTCCTTCATCATGTCCGGCGTCGCCACGACGGCCTCGAAATCGGTCCAGCCCTCCTGGATCTTCGCCACCACGTCGGCGCCGCCGACGTGATCGGCCCCGGCCTCGAGGGCCTCGCGACCCTTCTCGCCTCCGGCGATCACGACCACGCGCTTGGACTTCCCCGTCCCGTGGGGCAACACCACCGTGCCGCGGACCATCTGGTCGGCGTGCTTCGGGTCGACCCCGAGGCGCATGTGCACCTCGACGGTCTCGTCGAACTTGGCGAACGCGGCCTTGCGCATCGTGGCGACGGCCTGGTCCACCGGATAGGGGCGCTGCTCCACCTTCTTCAGCGCCTCGAGGTACTTGCGTCCGTGTCTGGGCATCGCGTTCGGACTCCCTCCTGAGGTTTCGCTAACCGACGATCTCGATCCCCATGGACCGAGCGCTTCCTTCGATGATCCGCACCGCGGCGGCGACGTCCGTCGTGTTCAGGTCGGGGAGCTTCATCCTGGCGATCTCCTCGACCTGGGCCCGGCTGACCTTGCCGACCTTGTTCTTGTTCGGGACGCCCGACCCCTTCTCCACCTTCGCCGCACGCGCGAGCAACACGCCCGCGGGGGGGGTCTTGGTCACGAACGTGAACGAGTGGTCCTGGAACACGGTGATGACGACGGGGGTGACGATCCCCTCGCCCTTCGCCGTGCGGGCGTTGAACTGCTTGCAGAACTCCATGATGTTCACGCCCTGCTGGCCGAGCGCCGGTCCCACGGGAGGGGCCGGGGTCGCCTTGCCGGCGGGAATGTGGAGCTTGATGTAGCCGGTGATCTTCTTCGCCATCTCACACCTTCTGGACTTGCGTGAACTCGAGCTCGACCGGGGTCGAACGCCCGAAGATCGTGACCATGACCTTCAGGGTCGAGCGGTCCTCGTTGACCTCCTCGACCTGCCCCGTGAAATTGCTGAACGGCCCGTCCGTGATCCTGACCGCCTCGCCCGATCGGAACTCGAGCTTGGGCTTGGGCTTCTCGGTCGCGACCGCGGTCTGGTGGACGATGCGGTCGACCTCGGCGTCGGTCAGCGGCACCGGCTTGTTGCCGGTGCCCACGAAGCCGGTCACCTTCGGGGTGTTCTTCACCACGTGCCACGCGGTGTCGGACATCTCCATCTTCACGAGCACGTAGCCCGGGAAGAACTTCCGCGTCGACCGGGTCTTCTTGCCCTCGCGGACCTCCACCACCTCCTCGGTCGGGATGAGGATGTCCTCGATCGCGTCGCCCATTCCCATCGCCTCGGCCCGCTGGCGAAGGCTGTCCTTCACCTTGGCCTCGAAACCCGAGTAGGTATGAACGATGTACCACTGCTTCGACACGGCGACCCCCGTCACGTCAGCGCCCGAACATCTTCTGGACGAGGTCCAGGACCCGGACGATGAGCAGGTCGGCCGCGTAGAGGTACGCGGCCGTGATGAGGACCGCGACGATCACGACGATCGTCGTCCCCTGAACTTCCTTGGGGAGGGGCCAGGTCGTCTTCTGGAGCTCCGCCCACACCTCGACAAGGAACTGCTTGCCGCGGACGAACGGGTTCGGCTTCTTCTCGGTCGCTTCCAATGTCGTCACCGCCTTGGCGCCGCGGGGCGCGGGTTAGCGGGTTTCCTTGTGCGACGTGTGCTTGCGGCAGAAGCGGCAGTACTTCGAGAACTCGAGCTTGCCGCTCGTCGTCTTCTTGTTCTTGGTCGTGACGTAGTTGCGACGCTTGCAGCCGCCGCACTGGAGCGTGATGTTCTCGCGCATGGTCCTTCCCGCCTACTCGAGGATCTCGGTGACGGTGCCCGCACCCACCGTGCGGCCACCCTCGCGGATCGCGAAACGAAGCCCCTTGTCCATCGCGATCGGCGTGTGCAGCGTCACTTCCAGCGTCACGTTGTCC
>DASVAW010000050.1 GCA_036376135.1 Candidatus Polarisedimenticolaceae bacterium
ATCGGCTCCGCGCGGTGATCGTGGACGACGAGGAGCCCGCCCGGGAGCGGCTGCGGATGCTCCTGTCCGAGCTCGGCGAGGTCTCCGTCGTCGCCGAGGCGGCCGACGGCGAGGAGGCCCTCGAGGCGGTGACCCGCGAGAACCCGGACGTGGTCTTCCTCGACATCCAGATGCCGGGGATCACCGGGCTCGAAGTCGCCGCGTCGCTCCCGTCGCCGGGTCCGCGCGTGGTCTTCTGCACCGCGTACGACAAGTACGCCGTCGATGCCTTCGAGCTGCACGCCGCCGACTACCTCCTCAAGCCGATCAATCGCGCGCGGCTGGCGGCGACCGTCGAGCGCCTGCGCTCCCCCGGGCGCGCGGAGCTTCCCGTGTCGGCGACCGGAGCCCCCACGCGGTTTCTCGCGCGCCGCGGGAACCGGTGGTTCGTCGTCCCGGCGGCCGACGTCGTCGTCTTCACCTCGGAGGCCTCCGCAACCAAGCTCCAGACGGGGGCGGAGTACTTCTGGGTCGAGCCTGCCCTCAACGACCTCGAGCGCCGTCTGGACGGTTCGCGCTTCTTCCGGGTGTCCCGGGCGGCGATCGTGAATCTCGACGCCGTGCGCGAGGTGGTCCCCCTCGGGAGCGGGCTCGCGGAGGTGGTGGTGTCGACGGGCGAGCGCCTCGAGGTGAGCCGCCGGCGGTTCCGGGAGCTGATGGAGCGGCTGGGTTAGGCCCCCGATCCCGGCCGCTCCAGTGCGCCGCCGTTCCGCTTGTCGGCGCGCAGCAGCAGGATCGCGAAGGCGAGGCCCGCGAGGCCGAGGGAGGCGAACATCACCTGGCTCGCGACGTATCCGTGCGTGGCATCGCGAAGCTTCCCGTTGAGCCACGGGAACGCCATGAGGCCGATGTTCTGCACGGCGGTCATCAGGCCGAAGGCGGTGCCGACGAGCTTCGGCTCGACGACCAGGGGGACCGACGGCCACATCGCGGCGGGAACCAGGACGAACGCGGCACCGAGAACGATCATCGGGATCGCCGGCGGAATGTCCGTGAGCCCGAGCGCGAGGTGCGCGGGGATCATGAGCAGCGATCCGACGATCATCAGGCTCGCGCGGCGGCCCATCTTGTCGACGAGGGTGCCGGCGAAGGGGGCGAAGACCATCGACGCGAAGATGATGATCGAGGTGGTGCCGGGCGCCGTCGAGAACATGTGCAGGTAGTTCGAGAAGGCGGAGGCCAGGAACCCGCCCTCCTGGCCCGCGGTCATCGGCAGGCCCCATTTTTCGGCGAAGAAATCGGTGGAGAGGGCCGTGAACGGGAAGATCGCCGAGTAGAAGGTCACGCACAGCAGGGTGACGAACCAGAAGGAGGAGCCGAAGCGGGTCGCGTCCTTGAGGTCGACCTTGTCGGTCCCCGCCTCGCGCAGCTTGAGGACCGGCTCGGCCTTCTTGTCGAGGAGGTTGTAGACGAGGTTGATCACGAGGCTCGCCGCGCACAGCGCCGCCGCGGTCCACAACGCGAACTCGGGGCTGAAACGCTCGGCGAGCAGCGCCTCGGTGTTGAAGGTGAACAACGTCCCCAGCCGGCTCACGGTCAGCGCGATCCCGAACGCGAGGGCGAGCTCCTTCCCCGTGAACCACCGGGCCAGGATCGCGCTCTGGGCGACGACGAGCGACTCCGACCCCATGCCGAAGATCAGCCGGCCGACGTACAGGACCTCGATCGACGGCGCGAAGGCGACGACGACCGAGCCCGCGGTGACCAGGAGCGAAAAGAGCAGGCTCGCGCGCCGCGTGCCGAGCCGGTCCACCAGCCAGCCGCCGAGGAAGACGGTCGGGATCGCCGCGAGGCTGTACATGGTGTAGGTGAAGCCGATCGCCTCGCGGCCGACGCCGAACTTCTTCATGAGGGCTTCGACGAGGGCGCCGACGCTGTCGTACGCGAAGTAGCTCCCGAAGAGGATGAACGCCGCGAAGAACAGGACCGTGAAGCGGTAGAAGCGCGTCGACGGGTGGAAGTCGCTCATGAGCCCTCCGGGCGGTCAGGGCTGCGCAGGATAGACCAGTCCGGCCCCCGGCCCGAGCGGAAGTCCGAGCGCGTACCACCCCGCGAGCAGCGCTCCCCAGACGATCAGGAAGACGACGGTGTAGGGAAGCATCGTCGCCACGATCGTCCCCATCCCCGCCTTCGGGTCGTACCGCTGGGCGAAGGCCACGATGAGGGCGAAGTAGCTCATCGTCGGCGAGATCACGTTGGAGACGCTGTCCCCCACGCGGTAGGCGGCCTGGGTGAGCTCGGGGGAGTAGCCGAGCAGCATGAACATCGGGACGAAAACCGGCGCCATGATCGCCCACTTCGCCGAGGCGCTCCCGATGAGGAGGTTCACGGACGACGTGAGGGCGACGAAGCCCACGATCAGGGGGATGCCGCCGAGGCCGCTCGACTGGAGCGCCTCCGCGCCGCGGACGGCGAGGATCAGGCCGAGGTTCGTCCAGTTGAAGAAGGCCACGAACTGCGCGGCGAAGAAGACGAGCACGAGGTAGGAGCCCAGCGTCTCCATCTGTTTCGTCATCGCCTTCACGACGTCGGCGTCCCGGCGGAGCGTTCCCGCGGCGATCCCGTACGCCCCGCCGACGGCAAGCCCGCCCAGGAAGATGAACGCGACGATCCCCGACATGAACGGCGATCGGAGCAGGCTCCCCGTCTTCGCGTCGCGCAGGAAGCCGTCCGCCGGCACCGTCCCCCACAACAGGACGGCGGCGAACGCCGCCGCGGCGACCGCCGCCCAGGCGAGCCCCCGGCGCTGGGCTCGGGTGAGGGGGGTGTTCAGCGCCTCCCCCTCCGAACGCTCTCCCGACCACGCGCCCAGCCGGGGGACGACGATCCGTTCGGTGACCCAGACGCCGGCGAGCGTGACGACGAACGTGCTCGCGGCCATGAAGTAGTAGTTCGCGGAAGGGTTGACGTGAATCGACGGATCGACGATGCGCGCCGCCTCCTCCGTGAGGCCGGCGAGCAGCGGGTCGACGGTTCCGAGCAGGAGGTTGGCGCTGTAGCCGCCGGAGACCCCGGCGAACGCCGCGGCGATCCCCGCGAGCGGATGCCGTCCCGCGCCGGCGAAGACGATCGCGGCGAGCGGGACGAGAAGGACGTAGCCGATCTCGCTCGCCATGTTCGACATCACGCCGGAGAAGACGATCACCGTCGTGAGCAGGCGGCGGGGCGACGCGAGGACGAGCAGCTTCAGCGCGGCGGCGATCAGGCCGCTCCCCTCGGCGACCGCGATCCCCAGCATCGCGACGAGGACCGTGCCGAGCGGGGCGAACGACGTGAAGTTCGTGACCATCGAGGTCACGATCCGGTGCAGCCCCTCGACGGAGAGCAGGCTCACGGCGCGCACCGTCTCCTTCGTGCCCGGATGGACCACCTGGAGGTCCAGGGACGCGCCGACGGCGGACATCCCGACCACGAGGAGCGCCAGGATCACGAAGAGGGATGCGGGATGGGGAAGCAGATTCCCCGCGCGCTCGACGGCGCCGAGGAGGCGAAGGACGCGGGTGGCGGGCATCGGAAGCTCCGTCAGCGGGCGTCCGCCTCGCCGTAGGACCGCCCCTTCCACGAGGGGCGTCGACCGGCGAGGCGTCCCAGGAAGGCGGTCCACTGGATCGAGAGGAGGACGGCGACGCCGATCGGATGGAGCACGGCGCCCGGGAGAGACTGCCGGAAACGGGCGGCCGCCGCCACTCGCGGCGCGAGGGAGAGCGCGCACGCGCACGCGGTCACGAGGGGCTCGATCCCGAGCGCGAGCAACACGAACGGCAGCACGTGCCCGCCTCCGAGGAGGACCGTCCACGGCACGATCCCGCCGGGGGAGGCCATCCCCTCGGTCGCGTTCTTCGCGAGACCGCGCCAGACCTCGCCGGCGTTCCGGTACATCCGGCAGGTCGCGAGGTCCGTGGCGTCGAAAAGGTCGGTCTTCCATCCCGCCGCACGGAAGGCGCGGGGGAGCTTCACGCCGTCGTGCAGCGACGCGCGGATCGCGGCGTGGCCGCCGGCCTTCGCGTAGGCGTCCCGCTTCGCCACGAACAGCTGGCCGCACCCGGCGCCGAAGCTCGGGTCGGGACGGCGGCGCATCGCGTCGATCGGAAGGAAGCCGAGCAGGACCCAGTGCATCATCGGGAGCAGCAGCTTCTCGAGGAAGGTGACCGTCTCCTGGCGAGGGAACCCGCTCGCGAGATCGACGCCGCGATCCTCCACGAACGCCGCCATCCGGGCGAGGGCGTCGGGAGCCAGGCGCACGTCGGCGTCCACGAAGACGAGCACCTCGTGGCGGGCGTGGGACGCGAGCACGTGGCAGGCGTGTTGTTTTCCGCACCAGCCGGGCGGAAGCGGGGGGGCCGATTCCAGGCGCACGCCGGCGTCGCGCACGATCGCCGCGGTGGCGTCGGTCGAGCCGTCGTCGAGGACGACGACCTCGAACTCGATCCCCCGGCTCTTCCGGACCGCCTCGAGCGCGGCGCCGATCGAGATCTCCTCGTTGCGCGCGGGGATGAGCACCGAGACGGCGGGCGGGCGCCGACCCGTCGTCGGGAACGGCGGCGGCAGGTAGACCGCGCGATTGCGGAAGAACAGCGCTGCGGGGAGAGCGGCGAGGGCGAGGGCCGCGAGTGCGAGGATCACGGGGCGACCCCGTGGCGCGCGCGCCGGCCGGCGAGAAGCGTCGTGAACGCCGTCGCGTCGCGCGCGAGGGAGGCCGCCGCGAGCCGGTCCATCGCGCCGGCGAGCTCCGCGGAGATCGCCGCCGTCCACCCCTCGGCGGATCGGCCGGACTCGATCGCGAGGGGACGTCCCCAGTGCACCAGCGCCTCGGGGACGCGCTCGGTCCAGAAGGGGTATTCGACGGCGAGGGGCCAGACGACGCCGCCCGACAGGCGCGAGGCGAGCCGGCCGACGCCGGGCAGCAGCGCGACCGGCCGCTCGCGGGGGTCGGAGAACCGTCCTTGCGCGGTGACCCACAACGTCGCGCGCGGAGAGGCGCAGATCGCCAGGGAGGTCGAGAGGAACGCCCGCGCCCCCGCCGCGCTCGCGTCCACCCCGAAAAACCCCAGGCTCGCGAAGACGCGGTACCGCGAAAGCTGCTTCGCCTCGATCGGGGCGTAGTGGGTTCGACCGAAGAGCGGGCCGCGCGCCAGGACGAGGGCGGTCAGCGGGTCCCACCACGAGGGGTGGTTCATCACGACGATCGCGGGGGCGATTCCGGGGTCTCCCGGGCGGACCTCCCCGAGCACGCGGACCGCGTTGAAGTGCCGCCTCATCAGTCGCCGGCCGGAGAGGGTGAACCCCCACAGCAGCGGCCGCCGGATCGGGGGCAGGCTCACGCCACCGCCTCGCCGTCGTGGTCGAGGGCGTCGGCGGCGATCCACCCGGACATGAGCACCATGGGCATCCCCGGCCCCGGGTGCGCCGCGCCCCCCGCGAGGTACAGCCCGCGCACGTCGGCACTGCGGTTGGAGGGCTTGAACGCGCCGAGGAAACGGCCGTGGCTCGCGAGGCCGTAGATCGCGCCGTTCAGTACGCGGTAGCGGCGGTGGATGTCGGCGGGGGTGAGATGCCGCTCGATCACGATGCGTCGCTCGAGACCCTCGAGCCCCATCGTTCGCTCGAGCTTGCGGAGGATCGTTCGGCGGTACTCGGGGAACATCCGCGACCAGTCGTGCCGGTCGCGCAGGTAGGGGGTGTGCACGAGGACGTAGAGTGCCTCGCCCCCCGGGGGTGCCGTTCCCGGCTCGGAGAACGTCGTCGCGGCGACGTAGGCCGTCGGGTCGGGGGCGGGCTCCCCCTTCCGGTAGATCGCGTCGAACTCCTCCTCGGGGTCGCGCGAGAAGACGAAGTTGTGGTGGGCCAGGTGGTCGTAGCGCCGGCTCAGCCCGAGGTAGAGGACGACCCCCGAGCACGCCGGTTCGTAGCGGCGGCGGCCGAGGAACGGCGCCCCTTCGCCCCGTTCGAGCAGCTCGCGGTGCGTGCGGACGGCGTCCATGTTGGAGACGACCGCGTCGACCGCGACGCGCTCGCCGGCGTCGGTCTCGATCGCGACGACGGCGCCCGACTCCACGACGATGCGCCTCACCCCGGTCCCGGTGCGGTAGTCGACGCCCAGCTCGCGGCCGAGGTGCTCGAGGGCGCGGGGGACGGCGCCGGTCCCGCCTCGCGGGTACCAGATCCCTTCCTTGGACTGCATGCTCGCGATCCCGCACAAAACCGCCGGCGCGTTGTACGGCGACGAGCCGATGTACTGCACGTAGTGGTCGAGCATCTGCGCGACCCGCGCGTCGGGTACGTGGAATCGGATGGTCCCCGCGACCGTCGCGCCTGGGCGCAGCGCCAGGACGTCGCCGAGCGACCCCGCGGTGAAGCTGTCGCGCAGGCGGAACATGTCGGCGATGGAGCCGATCGGCTTCCAGAAGAAGTAGCGTTCCGAGATGTCGTGCAGCCGGCCGGCGTAACGCTGGAAGCGGCGGTATCCCTCGACGGAGCCGGGGGCATAGTCGCGCAGGGTGGCGACCATCAGCTCGGTGTCCTCGCGCAGGTCGAGGACGGACCGGTCGTCGAAGAAGCACCGCCACTGCGGGTCGAGGCGGATCAGCTCGAGGTCGCGGTCGAGCTCGCGCGACGCCTCGGCCCAGATCTTCCGCAGGACCGAGGGCATCGTGAGGATGGTCGGCCCCATGTCGAATCGGAAGCCCCCTTCCTCGAGGACCGCCGCCTTGCCGCCGAGCCAGTCGTTCGCCTCGAAGAGCACGACGCGGTAGCCGCGGGCGGCGAGCGTCGCCGCCGACGCGAGTCCCGCGAGCCCACCGCCGATCACTCCCACCCGGCCCGCCCTTGCCATCGCTTCTCCCTCAGCGCCCGCGCGCGATCGCGAGCCGAATGAACTCGAGGAATCCCCGCATCCGTGTCGCGAGCCCGGGGCCGTGCCCCGCCGCGATCCAGGCGCGGAACAACGCCGCGTCCCCGGGGCGCCTCGCCTCGAGGTGCCGCCGCGGCCCGCGACTCGTCGTGATCGCCTTCACCGCCGTCAGCTCGAGCAGCCCCTCGATCCCTCGGGTCGTGCCGAACCCGCTCGCCCCCCGGCCGCCGAACGGCAGACGCGGGTCGGCGCTGGTCACGATGACGTCGTTGATCGCCACGTAGCCCGCGCGTACCCGCGCGGCCAGCGCCCGGGCCTCCCTCTCCTCGCCGAAGATCGAGGCGCCCAGGGCGCAGGGCGACCGCGCGGCTTCGGCCAGTGCCGTCTCGACGCCGTCGAACGGCACCACCGGCACCGGCAGGTCGCGCAACGCCGCTTCGTGCCGGCGCGCGACGAAGACCCGTCGCGGCGCGATGCACGTCTCCCCGCGGTTCAGGGCGAGGCCGAACCGGATCGCGCTCTCCGCCAGCGCGACGTCGGCGCTGTCGAGGACGAAGACGGGGTCGTCGCCGGAGAGCTCCATCACCGAGGGGACCGCGCGCGGCGCGAGGGCGGCGAGGACCGAAGTCCCGGTCGCGGAGGAACCCGTCAGCACGACCTTGTCGACGCCGCCGTCGATCGCCGCATGCGCCGAACCCGGGTCCTCGGGGAGGACGGCGACGAGGGCGGGGTCGAGTCCGGACTGCGCGAGGCACTCCGCCAGGATTCGCATCGCGGCCGACCTCCCCGGCGCCGGCTTCACGAGCACCGCGTTCCCGGCGGCGAGGGCCTGAAGCGCGTGGACCCCGGGGAGGAACAGCGGGTAGTTCGCCGGGGCGATGACGAGCACGACGCCGACGGGCTCGCGCCGGATCTCGGCGTCCACGCCGGGAAGCCACGCGGGACGGCCGTGGCTCCCGAGGCGCCGGGGCGCCAGGGCGCGCGGTGCCTCGCGCTCGAGGAAGCGGATCGCGGCGAGCAGCGGGAGGATCTCGGCGGTCAGGCTCTCGACGGGATCGGGACGGCCCAGGGCGCGCTCCAGGGCCTCGAGTCGGCCGGCGAGCAAGACGCGAGCCCGCCCGAGGGTCGCGACGCGGGCGTCGGGGGACAGCGCGTTCCACCCCGCCTGGGCCGCGCGCGCCGCGATGAGCGCCTCCACGGCTAGACGGCGGGGGCGAGGCCCGGCCGGGCGGGGACCGCGATCGCGTCCCACCGCCCCGACAACCCGAAATCCTCGAGGACCAGTCGCGAGGTGATCCGCGACGACTCGAAGATCACGGGGAGGCCGCTTCCGGGATGCGTGCCGCCGCCGACGAGGTACATCCCGTCGACGTCCTCGAAGCGGTTGCGCGGCCGGAGGTGGAGCATCTGCCCGAGGTTGTGCGCCAGGTTGAACGTCGCGCCGAGGTGGATCTCCCCGTGGCGGTCCCAGTCGTCGGGGGTCGTGACGCGCTCGACGCGGATCCGCTTCTCGACGTCGGTGAAGCCGAGCTGCGCCATCTGCCGCAGCACCCGCGCGCGGAACCCCGCCCGCTCGCGCTCCCAGTCGACGTTCGCGTGCCGGTGCGTGACCGGCGCCAGCACGTAGAGGGTGCTGTGCCCCGACGGGGCGAGGGACGGGTCGGTCACGCACGCGTTCTGCACGTAGAGCGACGGGTCCGCCGAGAGGACGTGCCGGTTCTCGATCTCGTCGAGGTTCCGCCGGTAGTCCTCGGCGATGAAGATGTTGTGATGGGGGAGGTCGTATCTCCCCTCGATCCCGAGGTAGAGCATGAACGTCGAGCACGAGAACCGCCTGGTCTCGAGCTTGGCGTCCGTCCACCGTGGACGGAGCTCCTCGGGGACCATGCGGTGCATCGCCCGCGCGAAGTCGGCGTTGACGACGACCGCGTCGCCCCGGATCTCCCCCTCCGCGGTCTTGACCCCCACGGCCCGCCGTCCCTCGAAGAGGATCTTTCCGACCGGCTCGTTCAGCCGGATCTCGACCCCGAGCTCGCGCGCGATCCGCGCCATCGTCTCCGTGATCGCGCTGCATCCGCCGATCGGGTGGAAGACGCCGTATTCGTACTCGAGGAACGAGAGGATCGAGAAGAGGCTGGGGCAGTTGAAGGGGGACATCCCCAGGTACTTCGACTGGAACGAGAACCCGATGCGGATCCGGTCGTCCTTGAAGAAGGAGCGGAGGTCCGCGTCGAGGCTCTTGTGCGGCCGCAGGTACGGAAGGACCGCGACCATCCGCGGAGTCAGAAGGTCCGCCACGCTCAGGTAGGGGTTCTCGAGGCAGGGCCGGAACTTCTCGAGCTTCACCCGGTTGTCGTCCAGGAAGCGGCGGAAGTTCGCGGCGTCGGAGGGCGAGATCGCGGCGATCTGACGCTCCATCTCGGCGACGTTCGGGGTCGCGTCGATCGATCCCCCGGCGCCGAAGACGAGGCGGTACTGCGGGTCGAGGCGGACGAGCTCCACCTCGCGCCTGAGGTCGCGCCCCGCGGAGGCGAAGATCTCCTCGAGCACCCTGGGATAGAGGAAGAAGGTCGGACCGACGTCGAAGCGGAAGCCGTCCGTCTCGATCGAGGAGGTGCGGCCGCCCACGCGCCCCGCGCGCTCGACGATCGTGACGTCCACACCGGCGCGGGCGAGGAGAAGCGCGGAAGCGAGCCCTCCGGGACCGGCGCCGACGATGATCACCCGACGACTCATTCCAGTGTTTCCCTTGTGAAAGACCCGCTTCGCGGCGACATGCTAACAGGCGCTCCGGCGTGCCGCCGGGGGGGCGCTGTGCTCCAATCTCCGCCGTGCTCGTCGTCGCCGCGGTCCTGCTGGCCACCGTCACGGAGCCTGTCCTCCCGGACGTCCCCGTCTCCGAGGACGGGGAGCGCGAGGTCCGCGCGCGCCTCGAGCGGGCGGAGGATGCCGCTTCGCGGCTCGAGCTCGCGCGCCTGCTCGTCCTCGAGGGGATCGACGGCGACGAGGCCGCGCTACGGCGCGCGCTGCCGCTCCTCGAGGCGGCGGCCCCGGCCGGGGAACCGCGCGCGCTCGCCTACCTCGGCGTCGCCCGGCTGCTCGAGGCGAAGCGCTCGCGTTGGTTCTGGGAAAAGGGCTCGAAGGCGAGGGAGGGCGTGGGCCTTCTCGACAGGGCGGTCGGCCTCGCCCCGGAGG
Organism: Candidatus Polarisedimenticolaceae bacterium; assembly: GCA_036376135.1. Taxonomy (NCBI): domain Bacteria; kingdom Pseudomonadati; phylum Acidobacteriota; class Candidatus Polarisedimenticolia; order Candidatus Polarisedimenticolales; family Candidatus Polarisedimenticolaceae; species Candidatus Polarisedimenticolaceae bacterium. The sequence continues at coordinate 10,085 of DASVAW010000050.1, forward strand.
ACGTCGAGATCCGTTTTCTGCGCGGCCGTTCGACGCTCCCGCTCCCGAGGGTCTTCGGCCGGCGCGACCTCGCCGCCGCGGACCTTGCCTGGGTCGCGCCGCGCGGGGAGGCGGCCCTTCCTCGCGACGTCGCCGCGGCCGCGTGGTTCTACGACGGAGTGTGCCGGGAGGAGGACGGCGAGCCCGAAGCCGCCCGGCGGTCCTTCGAGCAGGCGCTCCGCCTCGACCCCGGGGGCGCCCACGGCCGCGCCGCGGCGCGGCGCCTTCCGTGATGAAGGCGTTCTACGCGGACACCTTCGTCCTCCCGCTCCCCCCGGGACACAAGTTCCCGATGGCGAAGTACACCCTCCTTCGCGAGCGCCTGATCCAGGAACGGGTCCTCGAGCCCAGCCAGCTGCACCTCCCTCGCGCCGCGACCGACGAGGAGCTGGGGCGCGCCCACGACCCCGAGTACGTCCGTCGCGCGAGGGAGGGGCTGCTCACCGATTCCGAGATGCGCCGGATCGGCTTCCCGTGGTCGCCGGGAATGATCGAGCGATCGCGCCGTTCGGCGGGGGGGACGATCGAGGCCGCGCGCGCCGCGCTCGAGGACGGTGTCGGCGTCAACCTCGCGGGAGGCACGCACCACGCCTTCCGCGACCGCGGCGAGGGGTTCTGCGTCTTCAACGACGCGGCCGTCGCCGCCCGGGCGATGCAGGCGGAAGGACGCGCCCGTCGCGTCGTGGTGATCGACACCGACGTCCACCAGGGGAACGGCACGGCGGCGATCTTCCGCGGCGACCCGACGGTCTTCACCTTCTCGATCCACGGGGCGAAGAACTTCCCGTACCGGAAGGAGCAGAGCGACCTCGACGTCGCCCTTCCCGACGGCACTGGCGACGACGCCTACCTCGAGGCGCTCGACCGCGGGCTCGGCGAGGCGATCGGGCGGGCGAATGCGGACCTCGCCATCTTCCTGTCCGGGGCCGATCCCCACGAGGGGGACCGGTTCGGGCGCCTCAAGCTCACGAAGGCGGGACTGCGGGAACGCGACCGCCGCGTCTTCGCCGCCGTGCGCGCGGCGGGGCTGCCGGTCGCCGTCGCGATGGGGGGCGGGTACGGCCGCGACGTGCACGACACGGTGGACGTGCACGTGGGGACGGTCAGGGAGGCGCGGGGTTAGCTCCGCCTCCTCCGCTCCACCACGTACTTGGGGAGTTCCTCTCTCAGGACCCTCCGGACCGTGTCCTCGAGATCCCGTTCTTTCGTATCCATGTGAGCCCGAAGCGCTTCATTGATCGCGGTCTGGTAGCTCCCGCCCCCGGCCCGATGAACCTCTTCGCGGAACCAGTCGAGCACGTCGTCGTCGATCCGGATCGTGATCCGGGTCTTGCCCGTCGTCGCCGCGATCACCGGGCCGCGGCGGCCCTTGGAGAAGTCGTAGTGCTTCTTCATCGCTTGGCCTCGTATTGGCGCCGTTCGCGCGCGTTCGCAGGTCGAGCCGAGATGATGCGGATGTGCTCCCCACGCCAGGTGTAGACGACCACGAGGACTCTTCCGAGTGCATCCGAACCGATCGTGACGGATCGTTGCTCATCGGAGAAGTCGTCGAGGATCGAGATCCCGAGCTCGTCGTGGAGTACCGTCGCGCCATCGGCAAAGTCGACGCCGTGCCGGCGAAGATTGGAAGCCGCCTTGGCGGGGTCCCACTCGATCTCCACGACGCAAAGGTATGCATAAGTGTGCATACCGTCAAGCGCGCCTACCTTCGCCAGACCTTCCTCGCCACGACCACCGGCACCCCCAGCACCACTCCCCATCCGAGCGACACGACCGCGACTTCGAGCGGCTGCGGGAGCAGTCCCGCGTGCGGACCCGCGAGGATCAGCACGGCGAAGGCGGTGAGCGGGGCGACGACCAGGAGCGCGGCGAGCCCGGCGAGGATCGTGAGGGTCCAGCGCTTCACGCGGCGGTCGTCCGATGCCGATCGATCCAGTACCCCCACGCGACCAGAAGCCAGATCGCCTGGCCGGTCCAGGCGATCGCCGCGGCGCTGGGCGGCGGGGGACCGAAGAGGTTCCCGGCGTAGATCGCGAGCAGGAAGGCGATCAGCGCGACGAACGACCACCTCCCCACGCGGTCCTTCGGGGCCGTCGAACGCGCGTACAACCACACCCCTCCGCCGAAGATCGCGAGCTCGACGACGAGGGTCGCGGCGAGCGAGTTCCAGAGGCCAAGGCCCACGCGAGCCTCCCCGGTCAGCGTCAGCGGGAGGTCGGGGCGATGGGAGATCCAGTCGAGGATCCAATGGCTGAACACGAGGGCGCCGAGGATCCAGGCGTTCTTTCGTCGGTCCCGTCGGACGAGCGAGTAGAGGAGTGCAAAGCCCGACGACCACAGGACGGCGGCCACGAGGCTGTGGGTGTACGGATAACGCTCGAAGTCGAGCGGGGTGACCGCCGTGATCCCCGGAGCGATCTTCACGGTCTCGACGCCGAGGAGCACGAGCGTCGGCCAGGCGAGGTCGGCGAGCTGCGCGGCGAGGAACGTCGTGCCGAGGGAGGTCTCCGGGGCGATGCGTTTGGCGGCGAGCGCGGCGCCGAGGTGTCCGAGGAACATCACCCGACAGGCTACACTCGCCGTCCGATGCGCGCCGTCGAGGTCTGGTTCCGCGCCCGTGGCTGGAAGCCGTTCCGCTTCCAGAAGGAGGCGTGGTCCGCCTACCTCGAGGGGAAGAGCGGGCTCGTCCACGCGGCGACGGGGACGGGAAAGACGCAGGCCGCGTGGATGGGGCCGCTGATCGAGTCGTTGCGTGAGGGGAAGGTCGGAGAGCCTCCTCCTCTGCGGGTGTTGTGGATCACCCCGCTGCGCGCACTGGCCAACGACACCCTGCAGGCGCTGCGCGATCCCGCGGAGGTCCTCGGAACCGGGTGGACCGTCGGCCTGCGGACCGGCGACACGTCGCAGGTGGAGCGGCGCCGGCAACGCGAGCGCCTGCCGACCGCGCTCGTCACGACCCCCGAGAGCCTTTGTCTGTTCCTCGCGACCCCCGGGCAGCAGGCGACCTTCTCCGGGCTGCGGTGCGTCGTCGTCGACGAGTGGCACGAGCTGTTCGGGACCAAGCGCGGCGTGTTGCTCGAGCTCGCGCTCGCGCGGTTGCGGGCGATCGCTCCGGGCCTTCGGATCTGGGGGCTCTCGGCGACCCTCGGGAACACCGACGAGGCGGCGCGGGCGTTGGCCGGGGAGCGGGCCGTCCTCGTGAAGGCGGATCTCCCGAAGAAGATCGTCGTCGACGCCGCGATCCCGCGCGAGATGGAGCGGTTCCCGTGGGCGGGGCACATCGGCACGCGCCTGCTCGGGGACGTGATCGAGGCGATCGAGGGGTCGCGCTCGGCGCTGATCTTCACCAACGTGCGCTCGCAGACGGAGATCTGGCACCGGGCGATCCTCGAGGCGCGTCCCGATTGGGAGGACGTCGTCGCGATCCACCACGGATCGCTCGATCGCGAGCGCCGCGACGAGGTGGAGCAGGGGCTGCGCGAGGGGCGGCTGCGTGCGGTGGTCTGCACCTCGTCGCTCGACCTCGGCGTCGATTTCTCCCCGGTCGATCGCGTGGTGCAGGTCGGCTCCCCGAAGGGTGTGGCCCGCATCCTCCAGCGCGCGGGGCGAAGCGGCCACCGCCCCGGGGAAACGAGCCGGATCACCTGCGTCCCGACGCACGCCCTCGAGCTCGTCGAGATCGCGGCGGTGCGCGATGCGGTGGAGCGGCGCGAGATCGAGGGGCGCGAGGTCGTCTGGCGCCCGCTCGACGTGCTCGTCCAGCACCTGATCACGGCCGCGGCAGGAGGGGGATTCGAGGAGCGCGCGATGCTCGCGGAGGTGCGCTCGACGCTCTCGTACCGCGACCTCGGCGACGACGAGTGGCGCTTTACCCTCGACTTCGTGGAGCGGGGGGGCGAGACGCTGCGGGCGTACCCCGAATACCGGCGGGTCGTGCAACGGGACGGGCGATGGGTCGTGGGGGACGCGCAGGTCGCCGCGCGGCACCGCATGGCGATCGGCACCATCGTCAGCGATCCGGCGATCGAAGTGCGCTACCTGTCGGGGGGGCGGCTCGGAACCGTCGAGGAGAGCTTCGTCGCGAAGATGCAGCCGGGAGACCGGTTCGTCTTCGCCGGGAAGCCGGTCGCCTTCGTCCGGCTCCAGGAGACCACATGCTACGTGCGCCGTGCGTCTGCCGGCGGAGGGGCGGTGCCGCAGTGGGCCGGGGGGCGGATGCCTCTTTCCACGCAGCTCGCCCATGCCGTGCGCCGCCGGCTCGATTCCGCGGAGGCGGGACGTTTCGAGGGAGCGGAGATGCGCGCGGTCCGCCCGGTGCTCGACACGCAGGCGGCCTGGTCGCGGATTCCCCGCGCCGACGAGCTGCTGGTCGAGCGGCTCCTCAGCCCCGACGGATGGCACCTGTTCTTCTATCCGTTCGAAGGGCGGCTCGTGCACGAGGGGCTCGCGGCGCTGTGCGCGTGGCGGATCGCGAAACGGGCGCGGGCGACCTTCTCGCTCGCCTGCAACGATCACGGTTTCGAGCTGCTCTCCGCGGCGCGCGTGGAGGTGGAGCGGGCCCTCGACGAAGGACTTCTCGCGTCGGAAGGGCTCGCGGAGGACATCGCGGAGAGCCTGAACGCGGGGGCGCTCGCCAGGCGCCACTTCCGCGAAGTGGCGCGCATCGCGGGGCTCGTGGTGACCGGCTTCCCCGGCCGGGGGGCGCCGGCGCGCCGCGTCCAGGCGTCGGCGGAGCTCTTCTACGACGTCTTCTCGCGATACGACCCCGGGAACCTGCTGCTGCGGCAGGCCGGACGCGAGGTCCTCGAGCGGCAGCTCGAGGCGAGCCGGCTGCGCCGCACGCTCGAACGGCTTCGCAGCTCCCGGGTCGTCGTCGTCGACATCGAGAAGCCGACGCCGTTCGCCTTCCCGCTGATGGTCGACCGGCTGCGGGAGACGTTGACGAACGAGCGGCTGGAGGATCGCGTGAAGCGGATGCGGCTGGAGCTCGAGGCCGAGGTCCCGGCCCCGGTCAGCGCGCGCCGGCGGTGAACGGCGCCTCGCGGCGGAGGTCCCAGCGGATGTCGCGTTTCTTGCCGTCGTCGAGACGGCGCCGCCACTGGTAGAGCGCGAACGACGCGACGACCTTCCCAGGGCCTTCCCCGATCGTCGCCCCCGCCGGGAGCGTCTCCTTCCAGCGGAAGGTCCTCCCCGGCTCGAGGGAGAATCCTCCGCGCGGCCGGCAGCGTCCGACGTCGGGATCGGCAAGCGTGACCTGCTCGGACTCCGCGGACCCTTCGACCCGGAAGATCCGGGTCGAGCTGATGCATCCGGCGACCGGAGTGTCAGTGGGGTTCGTGACGGTCCCCTCCACCTCGAAGTCGCGCCCCGGGACGACCGGTTGTGCGACCACGCGCAGCTCCACCGTGACGGTCATCGGGAGCTCCGCCGGGTTGAGGAGCAGTTCGGCGGCGAGCAGCGCGGCGGTCGAGGCGAGGAGCATCGAGGACCCCCCCGGAGCGAGGTCGAAGTGTACTCCCCCGCTATCATCCTGCGCTCGAATGCCCATCGAGCCGCGGATCACGATCGCCGGGCGTCGCGCGAGGCTGCTCCCCGAGCGCGCCCTCTTCCTCGAGCGAGGGGCGACCCTTGTCGTGGCGGACGTGCACCTGGGGAAGGCGGCGGCGCTCCGCGCGGAGGCGACGGCGGTCCCCTCGGGCTCCACGACCGCCGACCTCGATCGGCTCGCGGCGTCGATCCGGCGGACCGGCGCGCGGCGCCTGGTCATCCTCGGGGACTTCCTCCACGCCAGGCAGGGGAGGCAACCCCGGACCCTCGCCGCCGCGCGCGCGTGGCGCGCCCGGCATGCGGGCCTCGAGATCGTGCTCGTGCGCGGGAACCACGACCGGAGCGCCGGGGACCCCCCCGCCGAACTGGGATTCGCCTGCGTCGACGGGCCGTTCGTCGAGGAGGGGCTCGCCTTCGTCCACGAGCCGGAGACGGTGCGCGGGGCGTACGCCCTCGGCGGACACCTGCACCCGGCGGTTCGGTTGAGAGGGCCCGCGCGGGAGCGGGCGCGGCTCGCGGCGTTCGTGTTCGGACGGCGGGTCGGCGTCCTTCCCGCCTTCGGCTCGCTCACGGGAACGGCCGTCGTCGCCCCATGCTCCGGGGACCGCGTGTACGTCGTGGCGGGGGAGTCGGTCGTGAAGGTGGGGGCGTGATACAACGCCCCGCTTCACAGGAGCCCGTCGTGATCCGATCCGCGAGCCATTCGTTCTACCCGCGCGCCGGCGCGAACCCCTGGGAGCGGCAGATCGCCGAAGCGGCCGCGCGCCTGGCGTCGGGGGAGGGGAGCGAGGCCGAGCTTCGCGCCGCGGAGGACGAGGTCGCGACCCTCGTCGTCGCCGACCAGAGCCGGGCGTTCGTGGACGTCGTCACCGACGGGCTCGTGCGCTGGGCCGACCTCGTGTCGCACCCGGTTCGCGCCCTCGACGGCGTCGCCTTCGAGCCGCGGCTCGTGGTGACGGGGACGGTGCGGCGCGGGCGCCCGATCCTCGTCCGCGAGTTCCAGGTCGCCCGAGAGGTGGGGGCGGGCCAACTGAAGATGGTGCTCCCGGGGCCCGTCACCGTCGCCCTCGCCGCGGAGGACCGCGACGACGCGGAGATCGCGGCGCTCGCGCGCGACGTGGCGGCCGCCTGGACCGCCGAGGCGCGCGAGCTCGCGGCGGCGGGGTGCCGTTTCCTCCAGCTCGACGAGCCGGTGCTCGCGGCGCGGCCGGAGCTCGCGGACCTCGTCGAGGCGACGGCCGCGCCGGTGTTCGAGGCGATGGGGGAGGGGGCGACGACGATCCTCTCGACCTACTTCGGCGATCTCGGCTCGATCGTCGAGCGCGCGGCGGGGTTGCCGGGGACGCACCTCGGCCTCGATCTCGTGATCTCCGACGCGAATTGGGAGGTCGTGGCGAAGCTCCCGAAGTCGAAGGGGGTCGTCCTCGGTTTGTTCGACGCGTCGAACCCGGAGGTCGAGGACGCGGGGGACGTGGCCGACCGGATGGCGCCGCACCGCGCGGCGCTCGACGGGCGCGACCTGATGGTGGGGCCGCAGGCGGGGCTCGAGGGACTCCCGCGCGACGTCGCGTTCGACAAGCTCCTCCACGCGCGTTACCTGGCCGAATCGCTGCGACGGGACTGGAAGGTGCGTTGAGCGTCGAGCGCCGCGGCGCGTGGACGCTCCGCCTCGGTCCGGAGGCGACGACGCTGGGGCGCGGCGACGAGGCGGTCTACACCTTCGACCTCGAGGGGAGGCCGGTCTCCTGGTGGGACGGGGAGACGACCTTCAAGCGCTCGCTCGCTTCCGACGTCCACACGCGACGCGGGGATGCGGCCGGTCGGGAGCGTCGGGTGCTCGCGCCCGGTGAGGCCCTCGACGCCTTCGGCCGGGTCCTCGAGACGGCGCGATCGTCCCCGTGGCGGCGGCTCGAGCGCCTCGAGGTCATCGCGCGCTGGACGCCCGAGACGCTCGCCGGGGAGAAGGTCCGATTCGAGGCGGCGTACCTTCCGATCAGCATCCTGCCGCCGGACCAGTACGGCAGCGTCGTGCTCCAGGCGACGTTCGGGTGCTCGTGGAACCGGTGCACCTTCTGCGGGTTCTACCAGGACCGCCCGTTCCGGGCGCGCGCGCCCGTGGAGTTCGCGGCGCACGTCGAGGCGGTCCGCGGGCTTCTCGGGCGCGGGGCGGCGTTGCGGAAGTCGATCTTCCTCGCCGACGGGAATGCGCTGCTCCTCTCGCGGGAGCGGCTCGAGCCGATGCTCGACGCGGCGGCGGCCGCGTTCCCGGGGCGACGGGTGCACGGATTCGTGGACGTCGTGACCGGCGAGCGCAAGCCGGCCGCGGAGTGGCGCGCACTGCGGGAGCGTGGGCTGACCCGAGTGCACGTCGGGGTGGAGACCGGGCACGCGCCGTTGCTCTCCTGGATGCACAAGCCCGGTTCCCCCGGGGAGGCCGCGGCGTTCGTCGGGGAGCTGAAGGCCGCGGGACTCTCCGTCGGACTCATCGTGATGGTCGGGGCGGGAGGGGATCGATTCGCCGCCGCGCACGTGTCGGAAACCCTCGCGCTGCTGTCGCGGCTCCCGCTCGGCCGCGGGGACCTCGTCTACCTGTCGCCCTTCCTGGAGCACGCGAGCTCGGTCTACGCGACGCACGCCGCGGCGGAAGGGGTTCGCGCACTGTCGGAAAGCCGGCGTGCGGCGCAATACGCCCTCCTCCGGGACGGCGCGCGCGCGGCGCTTCCCGGCGTTCGCGTGGCCCTGTACGACCTGAGGGAGTTCCTCTACTGACGGGTCCGCGGTTTTGACCGCTCCAAGACCAAGGTCAAGCCGACGGTTCCGTTCGAGGGGGCGCGTTGCGCTATCTTCCCGCATCGTGGACGAAAAGGGATTCCCGCAGCGCGCGGCGGCCTGGAGCCTCGGCGTCGCGATCGCGGTCCTCGCGCTGAAGTTCGGTGCCTGGTACTGGACGGGATCCGTCGCGCTCTACTCCGACGCGCTCGAGTCGATCGTGAACGTCGCGGCGGCGGGGGCGGCGTTCTTCGCGTTGTGGTATTCGGCCCGCCCCGCGGACGCGAACCACCCGTTCGGGCACTCCAAGATCGAGTACTTCTCCGCGGTTCTCGAGGCCGCGCTGATCGTCGTCGCCGCGTTCGCGATCATCGGCGCCGCGGTGCCGAGGTTCGACCGTCCCGTCGCCCCGGACCTGACGCCGCTGGGGATCGGACTGTCGATCCTCGCCTCCGTCGTCAACGGGACGCTGGCCGCGTTTCTCGTCCGCGCGGGGAGGCGGCATCGGTCGCCGGCGCTGATCGCCGACGGCCACCACGTCTTCACCGACGTCGCGACGTCGGCTGGGGTCCTCGTCGGACTGGCCGCCGCGTGGTTCACCGGCGCGTGGTGGCTCGACCCGATGATCGCGATCCTGGTCGCGGTCAACATCCTCTGGGTCGGCGCCCAGCTCTTCCGGAAGTCGTTCTCGGGGCTGATGGACGAGGGGCTGCCGGAGGAGGACCTCGAGCCGCTGCGCCCCGCGCTCGAGGGGGCGATGGGCGACGCCCTCGAGATCCACGCCATGCGCTCGCGCCGCAGCGGGCCGACGACATTCCTCGAGTTCGACCTCGTCGTGCCGGGGGACATGACCGTCGAGCGGGCGCACGAGATCTGCGACCAGCTCGAGTCGACGATCGCCGAGCGGATGCCGGGAGCGATCGCCGTGATCCACGTCGAGCCCGAGCATGAGGCCGCGCACGGGAGCTTCGTCGTGCGGCGACGGGAGCGGGCGTGAACGGCCTCGAGACCGGCCTGGCCGCGCAGGTCTTCTGGGCCGCTCTCGCCACCGCGATCGCGACGGGTCTCGGTGCGATCCCTTTCGCGTTCGTGCCGAAGCCCTCCCCGCGCTGGCAGTCGCTCATGCTCTCCGCGGCGGGCGGGATGATGATCTCGGCGTCGGTGTTCTCCCTGGCGAACGAAGCGCTCGATCGCGGAGAAGTCTGGGAGGTCGCGCTCGGCATCCTCGCCGGCGCGGGGTTCTTCGCGGGGACCGCGCGCTGGCTTCACGGCGGCGGTTGGACGATCGAGGGGATGACCGCGCACGAGAGCCGGCAGTCGGTGCTGATCCTCCTCGCGATGTTCATCCACAGCATTCCGGAAGGGGTCGCGATCGGCGTCGGCTACGCCACGGGGGAGATCCGGTTCGGTTTCCTGCTGGCGCTGGCGATCGCCGTCCACAACGTGCCGGAGGGGATTGCGGTGACGATTCCGCTCCGCGCGCGCGGCGTGTCGTTGTGGCGCTGCGCGGGGTACGCGGTGCTCACGAGCGCCCCGCAGCCGATCTTCGCCGTCCCGGCGTTCCTGCTCGTCCGCTGGTTCGAGCCGCTGCTCCCCGCGGGGCTCGGGTTCGCCGGTGGGGCGATGATCTACCTCGTCGCGCAGGAGATGATGCCCGAGTCCTACGAAGGGGCATCTCGGGGAGCGGTGGCATGGGCGTTCGTCCTCGGCCTGCTCGCGATGCTGATGCTCACCACCGGACTCGGCATCGGGAAGTAGAAAAGGGGTCAGGCCCCTTTTCCGATCCGAGCCTTCGCCGGAAAAAGGGGTCTGACCCCTTTTCTACTTCCCGGCGCCGCCGCCGGCGAGGGCGAGCAGCCGGCGCAATGCGCCGTCGACGAGGAGCTCGGACTCCTTGCGCGTCGGGGCGAACGCCTCGATCGAGACGACGACCGGTCCCTTGCGTTTCCCGAATCCCGCGGCGTGTGCCTTGATCCACACCCCGGGGTGCTCGCGGGCGACGCGGTCGAGCCAGGGACGCAGCGCGCTTTCGTCCTTGGTCGGGGTCTCGACCTCGCGGCGCGCCTGGACGCCGTGGGGGAGCAGCCCCTTGAGCAGCGGGAGCGCACGATCGAAGACGGAGCGGCACTCGTCGGGAAGACCGGGAAGGCACAACACCGCGGCGCCGCCGGTCCGCTTGAGCAGCACGCCGGGCGCCACCCCCTCGGGGTTCTCGATCGGCTCGGAGCCCACGAGGATCGTGCAGAGCTTCTCGCGGGCGGCGGTGAGGCCGCTGCGCTCGACCTCGCGGGAGCCTTCGAGTCGCGAGTAGGCCTTCTCGACCATCGCGCGGGCCGGGGGGCTCGGGGCGAGGGGCAGGCGGACGGCGTCGGCGACCCCGGCGAGCGTCCGGTCGTCGAGCGTCGGCCCGAGACCGCCGGTCGTGACGACGAGCCCGGCGCGGCGGACGAGCGCCTCGGAGACGGCGGCGTTCACCGCACGCTCCGAGTCGTCGACGATCGTGACCCGGTGCACGATCGCCCCGCGCAGGGACAGCTCCGCACCGATCCATGCCGCATTGTCGTCGCGGATGCGGCCGCGGAGAATCTCGCGCCCGACGACCACGATCTCGACGTGGAGCGGCTCCGATCGGTCGCGCACGACCTTCGGGGACGGCGTGGACGGCGGGCGGCGGGGACGCACGGGGCGTCGCGGCGGGCGTCGGTTCGAGATCACGCGGCGAGCCCTCGGAAGGAGGCGACGCGTCGCACGACCGCCTCGATCTCGCTGTTGGGTGTGGAGGCCCCGGCGGTCACGCCGATCGCGAGCGGGCCCGGAGGGAGCCAGCCGTGCGCGTGCGTCTCCGCGCGCGCGTGCAGGGGCTGATGGCGCAGGCGCTGCGCGGACTCGAGACACGCCGCGGTCTGGATGTGCCAGGTCGGCACCCCCTTCTCGAGTCCGATCTCGAGCAGGTGCGTCGTGTTCGACGAGTTGTAGCCGCCGATGACCAGCACGAGGTCGAGCCGGTGCGTGGAGAGCATGGCGTACAGCGCGTCCTGGCGCTCCTGCGTGGCGCTGCAGATGGTGTCGAAGGCGCGAAACCGCCGCGCCGCCTCCTCGTCGCCCCATCGATCGACGAGGGCGCGACGGACCGCCTCCGCGATCGCGAGGGACTCGCTCGAGAGCATCGTCGTCTGGTTGGCGCAGCCGATGTGCTCGAGATCGAGGTCGGGGTCGAATCCGGGCGAGCTCGCCCGGGCGAAGCGCGCCACGAAGGCCTCGCGGTCCCCCCGCCCGCGCACGTAGTCGCAGAGCACGGCGGCTTCTTCCATGTCCCGCACCACGAGATAACGCCCGGGGTCGTACCTCAGGGCGCGCGAGGCGGTCGCGCGCGTCTCCTCGTGATCGAACTTCCCGTGGATCAGCGCGGTGAACCCGTCGCGGGCGTACTTCTCGACGTTCTTCCAGACGTTGAGCACCGACCCGCAGGTGGTGTCGACGAGGATCGCGTTGCGCCCCTTGAGCCGGGCCATCATGTCGGTGGTGACCCCGAAGGCGGGGAGGATCACGACGTCCTCCGGGCCGAGCGCGTCGATCGACACCCCGGCGTCGCTCCCGTCGAGGAAGCGGATCCCCATCTCGATGAGCCGCCGGTTGACCCCGGGGTTGTGGATGATCTCGCCGGTGATGAACACCCGCCGGTCGGGGAATTTCTCGCGCGTCTCGTAGGCGTATTCGACCGCCCGGTCGACCCCGTAGCAGAACCCGAACTCCTGGGCGAGGTGGAACGTCAGGTCGCCGACCGAAAGGCGGAACCCCTCGGCGCGCATCCGCTCGACGAGCGGGCTGTGGTAGTCGCGGACGAGCTGGCCGCTGATGACCTGCTTGAGTCCGAACCCCTTGTTGACGTACCGCGGATCGCTCATGGGCCGCAAGACTATACGAACCCCCTCGCGGCGACCGCAAATGCGAGGGAATCAGCGGCTCAGCGGGATCTCCAGGCGCTCGCCGGGGCGGATCACCGCGGAGACCGTCAACCCGTTGCGGCTGACGAGCTCATCGAGCCGCACCTCATACCGGCGCGCGATCTCGGCGAGGGTGTCCCCGGCGCGGACGACGTGGAACCTGTCGGAGCGTTGCGCCTTCGCGCGGGCGGCCTTCTCGAGCGTCCCTTCCGGAAGCCAGACGTGGACGCCGCCCGGAAGGGTCGCGTTCCCCCGAACGGCGCGTTTCGTCCAGGCGGGGTTGATGGCGGCGAGCTCGCCGAGCGGGACGCCGTAACGGCGGGCGAGGGACAGCGCCGTCGCGGGGCGGTCGAGCGTCAGCCGGTCCAGCGCGTCGGGGGCGAGGATCGACAACCCCTCCGGGGGCGCCGTCTCGTAGCGCTTCGCCAACTCGAGGGCCGCGACGAAGCTCGCGTAGAAGTTCTTCGAGGCGAACCCGAAGTACTTCCCGTCGTAGTCCGAGACGATCGCCTCGAAGTCGGTTCCGAACCGCTCCTTCGCGCGCGACATCCCCTCGACGCCGTGGTTGTAAGACGTCACGGCCAAAGGCCAACTCTCGAGGCGGGCGTAGGCGGCGGCGAGGTACTTCGCCGCGCCGCGAGCGGAGGCGACCGGGTCGAGCCGCTCGTCGATCGCCGGCGTGATCGTGAGGAACTTGCGGCCGGTCGATCGCATGAACTGCCACATCCCCAGCGCGCCGACCGACGAACGTGCGTCGGCGCGGAACGACGACTCGACGTGGGGGAGGTAGGCGAGGTCCTCGGGGAGGCCCGCCGTGCGGAAGATCCGCTTGAACTCGGGGAGCCATCGTCCGCTCGCGGCGACGCCGTTCGCGAAGCGCTCGCGAAGTCCCCGCTGGGAACGGACGCGCTCCGACGCTCCGGCGATCGCCTCCGCCCCGGCGCCCTGCGTAATGACCAGCACCAGCCGCTTTTCCTCGTCGTCGAGCTCGGCGCCCGCCGCCACCTTGACCTCGACGCCGGCCAGACGCTGGGACAAGGCCTCGCGCCGCGCCTTCGCGAACTCGCGCTGGGCGTCGGAGTAGCCGTCCTCGATCGGGCCGGGGAGCGCGACGACCTCGTAGACGATCGTCGGGTGCGCGTTGTCGTGCAGCACGACGCTTCCGAGATCCCACTCCGACCACACGCGTTTCCAGAACTCCACCGACTCGGCGAGCGCGGCGGGAACGGGGAACGCCGGCGGCTCCTCCGCGCGAACCGCCGGCGCCGCGGCGAGAAGGAGGAGGAGCGGGAGCGTGAGTCGGGCTTGGTGCATCGAAGGGTCCTCGAACGACGCTCGGAAGGTACGCCGTCGCAGGCGCGGCGCGACTCCGAATATAGGAACCGCCATCCCGGCCCGCAATGGAAAACGCGGAAGAAGCCGACCTCATGGCGAAGCCGGCGACGGCTTTCTAGACTCCCCGCGATGCTCAAGGCGGGGGTGGGGCTGTCGACGGCGACGGACGGTGCGTTCGCAGCCGCCGAGGCGGTGGAACGCGCGGCGATGTCGCTCGGGGAACGCCCCGACCTGTGCATCGCCTTCGTCAGCGGCGACCACGCCGACGAGCTCCCCGACATCCTCGCCACCCTGACCGCCGGATCCGGCACCCCCTACGTCGTCGGCTGCTCGGCCGCAGGGGTCGTCGCGGAGGGGCGCGAGATCGAAAACGAGCCCGCCGTGGGGGTCCTCGCCCTCGCGTCCGATTCGATGCGGGCCACTCCGTTCCTGTTTCGCGACGCGGGCGACCAGGGGCTGACGGCGGGGATCCACCTCGGACAGCGGCTGATCGGTTCGCGCGGGAAGGACGACCTTCTCCTCGTGTGGCCCGACCCCTACCGCATGCACCCCGGACGGCTCCTGCACGGGCTCGACGCGACGTTGGGGGGTGTGGCGGTGGCGGGGGGCGCGGCGTCGTCGTCGCGGGATTTCCCGGCCACCTTCCAGTTCAGCGGGACCGAGATGTCCTCGGCGGCGGTGTCGGGGGTCCGAATCGGCGGCCGGGTGCGCAGCCGCGTGATCGTCGCGCAGGGGTGCCGGCCGGTCGGGGGGCCGCTGCGCGTCACCCGGGCCGACGGGAATCTCCTCTACGAGCTCGACGGCCGGCCGGCGCTCGACCGCCTGCGCGAGGTCGTCCCCGAGGACCTGTTCGACGATCCGGAGTGCGCCCTGCATGCCGTGTCGGTGGCGCTCCTGCCGGAGAACGGAGGGGCGGTGCTGTCCCCCGGGGAGTACCTCGTCCGGAACATCGTCGCCGCCGACCCGGAGTCCGGGGCCCTCGGCGTCGCGGACGTCGTGGAGGAGGGTCAGTCGGTCGTCTTCGCGGTTCGCGAGCCCCACGCGGCCCGCGCCGAGCTCGAACGTTCGGTGGCGAGCCTCCGCGCGGATGGTGGAACGGGAGACTGGGCGTTCGGCCTCTACTTCGACTGCGTCGCGCGGGGACGCTCGCTCTACGGGAAGCCGGATGTCGACGCCGGCATCCTGAGCTCGGCGCTCCCGGGGCTTCCCATCCTCGGCTTCTTCTGCAACGCCGAGATCGCCCCGCTGCGCGGCATCAACCAGCTGTTCACCTATACCGGCGTGCTGGTGCTCGTCGGGGCCTGACCGGCTCGTCCGGCGGGCGGCGCAGCGCGGCGAGGAGCTCGCGGAAGTCCCGTGGCGGCTCCGACTGGAAGACGAGCGACTTCCCCGAAGGGCTCGCGAAGCCGAGCCGATACGCATGAAGCGCCACCCGCGCGATCCGCGGGGAAGGACGGCCGTAGGCGACGTCCCCGACGAGCGGGTGCCCCACCGCCGCGAACTGCACGCGGATCTGGTTGCGCCGGCCGGTCTCCAGGCGCACTTCGACGAGCGTGGCGTCCGTGAATCGTTCGAGGACGCGATACGTGCAGGCGGCGTCGCGTCCCTCGGCCCCTTCGGGAACCGTGTGCACCTTCAGGCTCTTCGGGTTCTCCGCAAGCCGGTGCTCGAGGCGCCCGCGGTCCTTGTCGAGCCGCCCCTCGACCACCGCAAGATAGACGCGCTCGGGGCGCCCGCGGGCGAACTCCGAGCGGAGCGCGGCACGGGCGGCCCCGTGACGGGCGAAGGCGACGAGCCCCGAGGTGTAGCGATCGATCCGGTGCACCGCCTCGAGCGAGATTCCCTTCAAGCCACGCTTGCGGTAGTGGTGCTCGAGCCGCTCGAGCAGGGAGATGCCCTTGTCCGTGGGGGCCGGAACCGTGAGAACGCCCGGGGCTTTCTCCACGACGGCCACGTCGTCGTCCTCGTGGACCACGCGGAACCCCGGTCCCTTGAGCGCGGCGGCGCGAGGGGCCTTGTAGCGACGCGCCGGGTCCCACGACGCTTCGACGACGTCCCCCGGAGACAGCCGGTGGTCGGCGCGGGTCGTCGTGGTCCCGTTCACGCGGGCGAGCCCCGAGGCGACGATCCCCTTGGCGTCGGCGTGGCTCAGCCCCGCCGCGTCGTGCAACGCCTTCGCGACGGTCAGCCCCTTCGCATCCGGGGGGCAGAGGAACCGCAGGCGTCGTTCGGATGCGCTCACGAGAAGAACACCCAGGTCGCGATCGCGAAGATCGGGATCAGGATCGGAAGGGTCCAGCGGAGGATGTAACCGAAGAACGAGGGCATCTCCACGCCCGACTCCTCGGCGATCGACTTCACCATGAAGTTCGGCGCGTTGCCGATGTACGTGTTCGCCCCCATGAAGACCGCCCCCGCGGAGACCGCCTCGAGCCCGTAGGGATGCTCCAGCACGAGGCGGGCGATCGCCTGGGCCTCAGGAACTCCGGGGTAGATGCGCCCGATCTCCAGCGTGAGGAACGCGAGGTAGGTCGGTGCGTTGTCGAGGAACGACGACAACGTCCCCGTCGCCCAGAAGTAGTGTGCCGGCGTCTCGACGAGCTTCAGGAGGGCTCCGAGCGGACCCGATTCCCCCGCCCGAAGGATCGCGAGGGCCGGGATGATCGTCGTGAAGATCCCCAGGAAGAGGATCGCGACCTCGCGCATGGGTTCCCATGTGAACCCGTTCGCCTCGCGCAGCTCCTTTCGCGTCGTCCGGAGCGACGCCACGGCCATCGCGAGAATGACGGCGTCGCGAACGAGTCCCGACACCGACAGGTGCACGCCGAGGACGTCCAACTCCCCGGCATCCCAGATCCCCGACAGCAGGACCGCGCCGACGATCCCCGCGAGGAAGACGAGGTTGTGCAGGCCGTCGACGCGGAAACGGGCGTGGGCCGCCGACTCCTCGATCGGGACCTGCGCGATCCCCCCTTCGCGCCGCTCCTTGCGGTACAGGAGGAGGTCGACGACGAGGAACGCGGCGAGGGTCAGCCCCCCCACGAAGGCGAACAGCGGGGTCATGAACAATGTCCAGAAGAACGGCACGCCGCGCAGGAACCCCAGGAATAACGGAGGGTCGCCGAGGGGGGTGAGACAACCGCCGATGTTCGACACGAGGAAGATGAAGAAGACGACCACGTGGACCTTGTGGCGCCGTACCTCGTTGGCCCGCAGCAACGGCCGGATCAGGAGCATCGACGCGCCGGTGGTGCCGATCCACGAGGCGAGCAGGGCGCCGAAGGCGAGGTAGGCCGTGTTGAAGGCCGGGGTCCCGGCGAATCGTCCCCGGACCACGATCCCGCCGGCCACGGTGTACAGGCCGAAGAGGATCAGGACGAACGGCAGGTAGTCCGCCAGCAGGATGTGCAGGATCTCGTACCCCGCACGGCCGCGATAGGCGACCACGAAGGGAACCGCGAGGAGCAATCCCCAACCGATGGCGATCTTCGGGTAGTGGTGGTGCCAGAACCGGGGGAACAGCAGCGGCCCGAGCGCGATCGAAAGGAGCATGCCGACGAATGGGATGGCGCTCCAAATCGGCAGAATCTGTCCGAGCTCGACACCGGAACCGCCCGCGGCAGCCAGGACGGACGACATGCGCACTCCTAGTTTTTAATTCCTAAATTCAATGACGAATTGCGATATTGCGGATCACCCCCCGGCACCGTACTCTACATCGCAGTTGCAGGACGGGGTCGAAGCCGAACCCGACGGAGGTCTCGCGATGCCGACGAAACGTGCCTACGAAAAACCCCAGATGACCGCGTATGCGGTGAAGGACATCGTCGAGCAGATCGGGCCCGCCCAGGCCGCCGGCGCCAGCGGAACCGTCGACACGAAGCCGTTCAGCGAGTCCACCCTGACCGGACGCTCCGGCTCAAACTTCCGGCGCTAGCCGGTCGAGGGCCGCAGCCGGGCCGAGAAGCACCACCGCATCCGTTTCTTCCAGCCGCAGGTCGGGGGGCGCAGGGGAGATCTCCTTCGGTCCGTCGGCCGTTTCCTTGCGGATCGCCAACACGAAGACGCCGTGGCGCCCGTACGGGTCGGCCTGCTGCAGGGTCTGACCGAGCCACCCCTCCGGCGGGCGGATCTCGCGGATCGTCAGGTCTCCCGAGCGACGACTCCCGACCTCGGGAGACGGGACGCGCGCCCCGAGGTACTGCGCGAGGACCATGCGCCGTCGCAGGACCTCGCGATCGAGGGCCTGCACGACGTCCCGGCGGGCCACCGTGCCGACGAGCTGATCGGGGTCGTCGGTCGCGACGACCGGCAGTTGCGCCAGCTCGAGCTGCGAGAAGCGCCGGAGCACCTCGTCGAGCGGGGTCCGAGGCGTGACGCGCGCCACGTCCCGGACGAGATCGGAGGCGACGAGACTCTCCCGTAACGCCGCTTCCCCGGCGACCTGGAAGGCGTCCCGCAGGTCGATCGCGCCGACGAGCCGCCCGTCGATCCCGAGGACGTAGATTGCGGTCTGGCGGCTTTGCGAGAAGCGGTCGAGGACCTCGCGCAGCCTCGCATCGACCCGCACGGTGAGCGGGTCGGTCCGGACGAGATCCTCCGCGCGCAGCGACGCGATCGCCATCTGCTCGAAGGCCACGTCGAAATCGACCCCGCGTCGACGGAGCGCTTCCGTGTAGATCGAGTCCCTGCGCAGCTGCCGCGCGACCCAGGTCGCGGTCGTGGTGACGAGCGCCAGCGGCATCACCGCCCCGTAGTTCTGGCACATCTCGAAGACGATGATCAGCGCGGTGATCGGCGCGAAGGTCGTCGCGGCGATCGCCGCGCTCATGCCCCCCAGCGCCCAGAAGACCGGGGAGACGGCAAGCCCCGGGAAGAGGGCGTCGATCCCGAGTCCGTACAACGCCCCGCTCGCCGCTCCGACCAGCAACGCCGGGGTGAAGACGCCCCCGGAGCCCCCCGATCCCAGCGACACGGCGGTCGCGATGATCTTGGCGAGCGCGAGCGGCAGGAGGACCTTGGCCGCGATGCTCCCGCTGAGGACCTCCCGCACCCCGTCGTAGCCGTTCCCCCAGACCTCGGGGATCCAGGCCGCGACGAGCCCGACGATCGCCCCGCCGAGGGCCATGCGCGCCCAGATCGGGAGTCTGAGCTTCGCAAACGTCTTCTCGGAGGCCTCGATCGCGCCCCGCAAGACGAGTCCCGCCCAGGCGACGAGCGCGCCGAGCAGGGCGAACAGCGGGAGGGAGAGGAGCGTCGGCGCGTGCTCGGCGGGGACGGGGTAGAGCGGCCCCGACCCGAAGAACCCCCACGAGACCATCGTCGAGGTGACCGCCGCGAGGACGACGGGCCCGAAGATCTCGAGGGCGAAGTTCCCGTGCACCACCTCCATGACGAACATGGCCGCGCCGATCGGCGCGTTGTAGGCGGCGGCCATCCCGGCGGCGACGCCGCACCCGATCAGCACGCGCCTCCGCTCGACGGGGACCTGCAGGGCCGACCCCAGCCGCGATGCGGCCGATGCGGCGATCTGGACGATCGGCCCCTCGCGGCCCACCGAGCCCCCGGTGGCGTTGAGCAGCACCGATCCGAACGACGCCTTCAGCGACCGCGCGAGGTCCAGGCGCGCGGTCCCCTTCAGCGAGACCGCTTCCATGATCTCGGAGGTCCCCTCGCCGCCGCCGGCCTTCCCGCGGCGCAGGTACCAGGCGAGCAGCCCCGCGGCGAGGCCCCCCGCGGCGGGGGCGAGCACGATCATCGGAAGGCCCAGCCCGCGCGCGACGGCGAGCGGCTCGTCGGCGCTCGAGAACGCCAAGGACTGGATCGCGAGTCCGCCCGAGCGCACGGCGAGCGCCGCGAGGGCACCGAGCCCCCCGGCCGCGACGACGAGCGCGACCGACCAGCCCCGCTCGTCGGTGCGGAAACGTCTCCGCGTCCACAGGAGCGGCCGCAGGAGGTCGCGAGGACGGATCACGCGTCCCGCAATCCGGAGGCCGGAGGCTCCGGGGGCTCGGACTCGAGGTAGAGCCCGGACAGCTGCGAGCTGAGGTGATCGAAGGCCTCGTCGACCGAGTCCACCACGCGGAACAGCCCGAGGTCGCCGGGGGAGATCGTCCCCCACGCGACGAGGGCGTCGAGGTGCAGCACGTCGTTCCAGAACTCCCGCCCGTAGAGGACGATCGGCATGCGTTTGGCGCTCTTTCCGGTCTGGACGAGGGTGAGCAGCTCGAACAACTCGTCCATCGTCCCGAAGCCGCCCGGAAACACCACGAGTGCCTTGGCGAGGTAGACGAACCAGAACTTCCGCATGAAGAAGTAGTGGAACTCGAAGCCGAGCTCGCGCGTGATGAAGCGGTTCATCGTCGGTTCGTTGGGCAGACTGATGCCCAGGCCGATCGAGATCCCCGCGGCTTCCGACGCGCCGCGGTTCGCCGCCTCCATGATCCCCGGGCCGCCGCCCGAGCAAACGATGAAGCGCCGGGTCGTCCGCGACAGTCCCTTCGACCACTCGGTCATCCGGCGCGCGAGCACCCGCGCGTCTTCGTAGTACCGGGACAGCTTGACGGCGCGCTCGGCGGCGGCCGTGGCCGAGGGATCGCCGGACTCGCGTGTCCTCTCGAGTTGCTCGCGTGCCTCATCCGGAGGAAGCGTCCGCGCCGAGCCGAAGAAGACGACCGTGTCCTTGACGCCGTAACGCGCGAATCGCGCCTGCGGCTCGAGGTACTCGCTGAGGATCCGCAAGGTCCGCGCCTCGCGGCTGCTCAGGAACTCCATGTTCTTGTATGCCTTGTCCACCATGGTGGGCGCATTATGCGCGACCTGCGGCGCGTTGGACGAGGGCGACTCCCGCAAGGGCCAGGGCGCCCCCCAGGATCGCGTGAAGTCGGATCGACTCGCCCAGCAAGAGCGCCGCGGAGGCGACGGTGACCAGCGGCTGCAGGTACTGGAACGAGGTCAGCGTCCCGGGCTCGAGTCGCTCGAGGGCGGTGGCCCAGCAGATCCACCCCGCGGCGGTGCAGCCGACACCGAGATAGACGAGCGCCGCCCAGGCGCCGGCGCCCGCGCGGACGAACTCGCCGGGGTCGCCGAGAAGCAGGAACGCACCCGCCAGCAGCGGCGTCCCGATCGCGAGGGTGCGAAGGGTGATCGCGATCGGCGAGCGACGCGCCAGCAGACGCCGGGCGACGAGGGTGTAGACCGCCCAGTTGAGCGCGGAAGCGAGGATCAGCAGATCCCCGCGCGTCGCCGGAAGGGCGAGGGAGGCCCCCCGCGAGGCGACGACGATCAAGGCCCCGGAGAGGCCGACGGCCGTCCCCGCGATCTTGGCGAGCGGGAAACGCTCCCCGAGGAACGCGGCGGAGAGCACCGCCGTGAACAGCGGGATCATCGTGACGAGCCACCCGGAGTTCTGCACCGTCGTCCAGAGCAGGGCCTGCGACTGCAGCCAGGTCTGCGCCACGACCCCCATCAGGGCGAGCAGCAGGAGCGTCGGCCCGTCGCCGCGCGCCGGACGGTCCGACCGCACGGGGAGCAGGGGCGCGGCGATCGCGATCGCCGCCATGGCGAGCGCCGCGCGCCCGAAGGTGATCGTGACGGGGCTGAAGGCGGCGAGGGCGATCTTGGCCGCGGCGAACGACGTTCCCCAGAGGAAGACGGGGACCAGGGCGAACAGCCACGTCGACCGACGGTTCACGGGGCACGTTTCGGAGCGATGATCCGGATCGTCGATCCGGAGGCCACGATCACCTCGGGGGCCGCGTCGCCGTCGATGTCCTCCACCCGGACGCCGGTGCCCCCGCCGACCGGTCCTCCGTCCACCCCCGACGCTCCGATCGAGATCGAGAACCCGCCGCCGCCCCCGGGATCGCCCGCCGGCACGTCCAGGTACGGCCTCGGCTCGACGACGCGCCGGCCGTCGGCGGTGGCGCGCCCGCGAAACGCCTTGAGGCGCGCACCGGCGACGAGCGCGAGGTCGGGCACGGCGTCGCCGTCCAGGTCCCGATCGAAACCGAGCCATCCGGGGGAATCCTCGTCGAGGCCGACCTCCGTGCGGCGCGCCGGCCCGAACCCCCCCGCGCCGTCCGCGAGCCGGACCTCGACCGCCGCCTTCACCGATCGAAGGCCCTTCCAGTAGGCGATCGCGAGGTCGTCCCGTCCGTCGCCGTTCAGGTCGCGGGTCACGAACGTCGCCGGCTGCCAGAGGTTCATGTCCGTCTCGGAGGCCAGGCGCGCCTCGACGCCGGCCCGCGTGCGGTCGGAGCGGAGCGGGAAGACGCGAAGGCGTTTCTCCCCGAATACCTCGAGCTTCGTCGCGTCCATCGTCGTGACGACGGCGTGCGGTTCGCCGTCGAGCGTCACGATCGCGCTGTCGAGCACGCGCTCGGGGGAAGGGAGCCGGCCCCAGCAGGTCTCGAAGGCGGGCGGCCAGGCCGTCGCGTCGGCGGCGTAGATCCTCACGCGCTCGAGGCCCACCGCGACGGGGGGGGTCACCAGGCGGCCGGCGATCGCGACAAGGGGGAGGGAGACGACGTTGAGGCCGTTGGATGCGCGGCGCACCTCCACCGGGATGGCCGCCTCGGGGAGCCGGGTCGTCCCGGACGCGTCCACCCGCCAGGCGACGAGCGATCCCGGTCCGGCGGCGAGGACGAGCGGCGCGCCGTCGAGTGCGCGGTCGAACCGGATCCCTCGGTTCGTGCGCAGCGCCGGGTCGGTGATCCACGGCACCCATCGCGGGGTCTCGGTCGGGTCGAGGCGGTCGATCGCCCCTTCGCGCGAGGCGACGAGGGTCGTGGCCGTCCCGGCGCCAAGGCGCGGCGCGAGGACCGTCGCCTCCCGGGGAAGGGGAGGCGCCGCCAGCGGAGACACTCCCGGCCGCGCAGGGTCGAGGGAGAGGCGGAGCAGCCGCTGCTCTCCGCCGGGATCCTGGCGGACGACGAGGACGATCTCGCGACGGCCGTCGGCCGCTTCGGTCGGAAGCCACGCGACGATCGTTCCCTCGACTTGCGCTTCGAGGATCGACGCGCCCGGGACCTCCGTCCACGCCGGCGCCGCCGCCAGGAGGATCGCCGCGATCATCGCGCCCCTCCGCTCAATCGAAGCTCGAGCCGCGCGGGGGTCGAAGCGACGGCGTCGCTCGCCTCGAGCAGTCGCGTGACCGCGAGGTCGTCGCGGCCGTCGCCGTCGAGGTCGGCGATGCGCACGAGCGCGAGATCCTCGATCGGGCCGTCGAGTCGGATCTCGACGTCGGGACGGGCGGGGTAGGTCGCTCCGTCCCTTCCGCGATGGACGGTGACCGTCGAGCCCCGGCCGAGGTGGACGAAGTCGATCCTCCCGTCGCCGTCGAAGTCTCCCGCGAACTGCGCGATCCGTCCGAGTCGCAGGTCGTTGAGGTCGAAGGTCAGCTTCTCGGAGAGATCGAGCCCCTTCACCTCCCGGAAGGCGAGTCCCGGACCCTGGCTCCAAACGCCGAAGTCGAGCTCGATCGAGATCCGCTTGGAGGTGAGCACGCGCACCGCCTGGAATAGCGAGAAGTCCAGGCGCACCGCGACGAGGTCCTTGCGGGAGTCGCCGTCGAGATCGCGGAAGGAGGGACCGCCGCCGAATTCCTCCCCGTCGCCCGTCCATCCCGCGGCGGTGAACTCCGCCGCCGGAGTCCCGTCGACCTTCCCGTCGCGGACACGGTGGATCCGGTAACGGAATCGGGGCTCCTTCGCCTGCTTCAGGTCGCCCCGATCGGTGTCGATCGCCTCGGCGGTCACGACCTCGGCGCGGCCGTCCCCGTCCAGGTCGCCGAAGTGGGCGAGGTTCCGCCCCTCCGGTCGCGGGCGCTCCTCCTTCCGGTCGCGGGGCCGCGTGGCCGGGGGCGCCGGCTGTCGCAACTGGGCGCCGGCGAGGTCGATCGGCGCGAGGCTTCCGAATCGGCATTCCCCGAGTCCGCGGGCGACGTGGAGGCTGGGACGGCCGTCGAGCCCCGTCCCGCGGAGCACCAGGTCGAGGCGGCGATCGCCGTCGACGTCCTCGAAATCGGGGAGGGGGTAGAAGCGGACCAGGGTGCCCTGGTCCCGGGCGCGGTCTCCGGGAAGCAACGCCCGGAATGCCGGGGCGGACCCGAATCCGCCGTTGCCGCCCCGGTGGATCTCGAGTCCCTCCGCTCCGGGGAACACGAGGTCGGGGACGTCGTCCGCGTCGAGGTCGCTGACGAATCGGAGCCCCGGAAGGAGCTCGCGGCTCCCGTCGAACACTCCCGCGGCGCGGAGCAGCGGCGTGCGTTCGAGGCGTGGCTCCGGCTCGGCGACGTACCGCAACGCGTCGACGCCGCCGTCGCCGAGGAGCACGACGCCGGTTCCGGGGGGACCCGCCGCAGCCGCGTGCACGTCGATGCCGAGATCGAAGGGGGGCGCCGCGGGGACGTACCCCCCCTCGCGTGCGAGGAACGCCCGGGCCTCCCGTCGCTCGAACACCGCCGGGACGATCTCGGTGATGGAGACGGCCGCCTCGACCCGATCCGAGGAGATCTGCCCCCAGGAGGTGAACGCCAGGACGACGACGAGGTCCCGCCGCGCGTCGCCGTCGAGATCGACGGAGAGCAACGCCACCGGCGGGGCGGGCAAATCGAGCCGGACCGTGCGCAGGTCGATCGTCCCGGCACGCGCCGGAGCGCATGCGAGCGCGAGGCCGAGCGCGATCGGTCGGATCAGACGGTGGCGGGAGCCGCGTCGGGAGGCGGCGCCGACGGTTGCGACTTGTTGCGCTTGCGCTGGACCCACCAGTTGCGCGTGGAGATCACGACCGTCCCGGGGCCCGCGAGGAACGTCGCCACCAGCACCATCACGCCCAGGACCGGGACCTGTACCGCCAGCCACCACACCGCCAGTCCCCCGGCGAACTGCGTGTAGCGCGAGGCGTTCTCGCGCCCCAGGCGGCGAAAGATCAGATCGCCCACCCAGGCCGAGACCGGCACGTAGGTGAACGGCACCATCGCGAAGAACAGGAACCAGTACGCGATGACGAGCGGGATCGTCACGATCAGGATCGCGACGAAGATGGCGGCGAAGGGGGAGAGCCACGCGAGGAATCCTACCCCGACGCACTGCAGGGGCTCGTCGCGCAGGTTCGTGACGAGGTTCGGGACCAGACGCCGGCCGAGGGCGACGAGGGCGCTGCCCAGCGCCAGGAGGACGACGTAGAAGACGAGGAAGAACGTGAGCCCCGTGCCGTCGTCGTCCTCCCTGGAGGAGGACCGGCCCGAGCGCGGGTGGATCACGATCGGGGACTGGGTCACGGCAGGAGCCTCGACGATCTCGCGACCGTCCTCGTGGAGGCTCCCCTTCACGACTCCCGTGCCGCGCAGGTCCGTCGCCTTGCGCGCGGCGAAGCCGAGGTCGCCGTCGATACGCGCGCCGGGGTCGACGATGAACTCGTCGACGTCCACGCGCGCGTCGTTCTCGATCACGCCGGAGAAACGCAGCACGCCGCCGGCGACCTTCGTCTCGCCCACGATGGTGCCGAGGATCTCGACTTCCTGGCCGGTCAGCACCGCGTCCCCTTCGACGCGCGCCTTCGGACCGATCACGATCTTCCCGCCGGCGAAGGTCAGGTCGCCGCGGACGATGCCGTCGATACGGGCGTCCGCCACGATCAGGCGGGTGTCCTCGCCGACCTCGCCGGAGATCACCGCGCGCTCGCCGGTGGCCTGGAGGTTGCCGGTCACCTTGCCGGCGACGCGGGTGTCCTTGGAGAACGCCCACAGGCTTCCGTCGAGGGTGCCGTCGATCGAAACCGCCTGAACGAACTTGACCGCGCGTCCCTCGTGGACCTTTCCCTTCGGGACCTGCCAGATCCCGTCGCCCTCGAGGTTCGGGACGTCGGGGACTTCCGGCACTTCCGGGACCGCCGCCACCGGCGGGGTGGGAGGGGGCGGAGCCGACTCCTGCGCCGGAAGCGCGGACCAGGAGCACAGGAGGAGGGCGATCGGCATCACGGTCCGGAACGGGCTGTTTCTCATCGCCGTGGCCTCCTTCCCCCGTGGCCTACGATGCATGGTGGCGTCCCGGGTTCGACCCCGGCAACCCGTTCCCGGCCAGCGGTCGAATCCGCAAAACGAGCGGTCCCGGGGCCCGTCACCACGGAATCCTCTCGCGCAGTTTCTGGGCCTGTCGCCGGCTCAGGGGAAGCTGCGTCTTGGCCTCGTCGCGGATCACGAGCCGGTAGGTCCCGGCGTCCCCGGGCACGATCTCGCCGATCTTCGCGAGGTTCACGAGATAGGCCCGGTGGGTACGGAAAAAGGACCCCTCGAGGCTGACCTCGAGCTCGGCGAGCGACTTCTCGACGAGGTACCGCGTTTCGCCCACGCGCGCGTGGACGAGGGTGTCGTCGGCCTCGAACCACGCGATCTCCGACGGGTCGAGGAGGACGATCTTCGCGCCCCGCTTGGCGGGGATCCGGAAAGGGAGCGGCTGGCCCGGGGGCTTCATCGCCTCGAGCACGCGCGCGACCGGGGCGGAGGCGTCCTCCTTGGCCGCGACCGCCGCGCGCACCCTGTCGAGCGCCGCGGCCAGGCGCGGCTTGGCGAACGGCTTGAGCAGGTAATCGACGGAGTTCACCTCGAAGGCGCGCACGGCGTACTGATCGAACGCCGTCGTGAAGACGACCCGCGGAAGGTGTTCGAGGCGGCGAAGCACCTCGAACCCGTCGCCCCCCGGCATCTGCACGTCGAGGAACAGCAGGTCGGGACGTTCCCCGTCCACGAGCGCGACGGCCGTCTCGACGTCGCCCGCCTCGCCCACGATCTCGACGTCCGCGTGCTCGGCGAGCATGCGCCGCAGTCGGTCGCGCGCGGGGGACTCGTCGTCGACGAGGACGCATCGAAGGTTCATGGTTCGCTCCTCCCGGCAGCGGCGAACGGCAGCTCGACGCGGGCGCAGGCGCCTCGGCCTCCCGGACCGGCGACGAGATCGAATCGGGCTTCCCGACCGTAGCGGGTCTCGAGGCGGCGCCGCACGTTCCCGAGCGCGTGGTCGTGGCTCACGAGGGTCGCGGGATCGGCGCGAAGTCCGGCCCCGTCGTCGGCGACCTCGACGCACAGGCGGCCGTCGGCGACGGCCGCCGCGATGCGCACCGTGCCGCCGCCGGGAACGGGGGCGATTCCGTGGCCGACCGCGTTCTCGACGAGCGGCTGAAGGATCAGCCCGGGCACGAGCGCCGCGCGCGCGCGAGGGTCGATCGTCCACGCGACGCGAAGGCGGTCTCCGAACCGGGCGCGCTCGATCGTGAGGTACTGCTCCACGAAGTCGAGCTCCTCGGACAGGGCGACCGCGTTGGCGCCGGCCGCCTTGAAGGTGTAGCGGAAGAGGCCGGCGAGGGTGAGCACGACCTCTTCCGCCTTCTCCGGATCGGCGCCGACGAGCGAGGAGATCGTGTTGAGGGTGTTGAAGAAGAAGTGCGGGTTGATCCGCGCCTGCAGCGCCGAAAGCTCCGCGCGGGCGGCCTGCTCCTGCAGGCGGGCCTCGACCAGGCGGACCTCCTCGACCTCGCGCAGCGACTCCGCCAGGCGCCAGCGCATCCCCTCGTAGCTCCACGCGACGTTGCCCACGACGAGGGCGAGGACGGAGTTCACCGACGCCAGCGCGAGGACGCGCGTCGGGTCGGCGAGGGCGAAAAGCGGGAAGAGGGTGATCGCGAGGAAGGTCCCGGCGAACGAGCCGGAGAGCAACGCGATCTCCAGGAGCGCGAAGCGCGCGACCGGAGGAAGTCGGCGCAGCCTGGGGTAGAGGACGACCGCCGACAGGAAGACGCTGAAGCCGACGACGTTCGCGAAGACGACCGACACGGCGAGCACGCGGGAGTCGAAGCCCCCCTCGCGGAAGACGCCCACCGCGAGTCCGGTCGCGGCTCCGGCCACGGTGCTCCCGGCGCCCCAGGTCAGGACCTGCGCCCAGAGCGCCGTCGCCCGCGGCGCGCTCACATCGCCCTCACGACGACGAGGGTCAGGTCGTCGTGGGGGGGCGCCCCGCCCCGCCAGCGATCGACCTCGCGCTCGATCTCGTCGAGCGCGGCCTCGAGACCTCCCCGGCGGTGGCGCGCGAGGATCTCGACCAGCCGATCCTCGCCGAACTCGTTCCCCTGCGGGTCGGGGGCCTCGACCACACCGTCGGTGAAGAACGCCACCACGTCGCCGGGAGCGAGCACGCGGACGTCCTCCGCGTAGCGGCGGTCGGGGAACAGGCCGATCGGCATCCCGCCGGCCGTGAGACGGATCGACCCTTCCGCGCAGAGGTGGATCGGCGGGACGTGCCCGGCGTTGCTGAAGGCGAGCGTGCGTGCCGCGCCGTCCCACGAGGCGAAAAAGCAGGTGGCGTAACGGGCGGCCGACGTCGTGTCGTGCAGCATCGTGTTGAGCCGCGCCTGGACTTCCGCCGGCGGAACGCCCGGGAGCGCGATCGAACGGACCGAGCCCTGGAGCCCCGCCATCAGGAGCGCCGCGGGGATGCCTTTCCCCGACACGTCCGCGATCACGATGGCGAGGCGGTCGCCCGCGAGGGGCAGGAAGTCGAAATAGTCGCCTCCCACGCCCACCGCGGGGATGCAGCGCCCGGCCAGCTCGAGGCCGCGCACCTCCGGGAGGCGCCGGGGAAGCAGCTCGTGCTGCACCTCCCGGGCGATCGCGACCTCGCGCTCGAGCCGCTCCTTCTCGCGCAGCGCCTGGTAGGAGGCCTCGATCTGGCGCCGCATGGTGTCGTAGGTGAACAGCGCGAAACCGGTGAGGACGGCGAGGATCGCGTTCACGAGCACGATCACCGAGACCATGCGCAGGTTGGCCAGGGCGTAGAGCGGTTGCGAGGCGAGGACCGCCACGGAGCCGAACACGGTCCCCGCGAACAGGGTCATTGCCTGGAGGCCGAAACGCACCGAGGTCGACAGGCGCCGGAACATCGGGAAGACCACCCGCGTGGACAGAAGCGACGTGAACCCGACGACCTCCGCGAAGAGGACGCTCGTGGTGAGCAGCGGCACGAAGTCGGCGCGCCTCTGGGTCGCGAAGACGATGCTGGCGGCCACGAGGCATCCGACGAGCCCCCAGGTCAAGGCCCACGCCGCGGCGAAGATCCAGGAGGAGCGCCGGGTGGGCGCCGCCTCGATCAGCGAGGCCACGCCCGCTCCAGGACGAAGGCGGCGGCGACGAGGGCGGCGAACGTCGCCGCCGCCGCGGGGGCGGGGACCGGCACGGGCCTGCCGGCGGCCTCCGCGAGGAGCGGGATCGTCGCGACGGCCGCGATCCAGGCGAGCGACGGGTAGTCGCCGGTCGCGGTCGCCAGGGCGAGGGCGGCAAGCGAGGCGAGTACCCCGAGGGCGAGGGCCTCGCGGGGAAGTCGGCCCGCCTGGGTCGTCGTCGCGGCGAACACCCCCACGGGAAGCGCGGCGACGAGCGCCCCGAGCGACGCCTCGGAGCTTTGCGCCGCGTACCCCCCCACGACCGCCGCCGGGCCGAGGGCGACGAACGCGCACGCGAACGCGGGGCCCGGGCCGTACTGGGCGAGGGCGAGCGGCGGGACCGCATACGCCGCCCCCGCGAGCGCGCCGAGGAGGGCCCAGCCGAGCACGGCGGCTCCCGAAACCCACGCGACGCCGAATCCGAAGGCGGCGGCCAGCGCCAGCGAAGCGCCGGCGAGGGTCGCCGCCTCCTGCACCGTGGGCTCCCGCCGGTCGGAGAGCGGGGTTTCCGGGTGGAAGATCGTGTCGGCGAGGTGCCCGGCGAACGAGGCCAGCCACGACCCGAGCAGGCACGCGACGAGGACGCCCGGGCGGAAGGGGAGGCGATCGTGCAGGGCGAAGGCCGCCCCCACGAGGACGCAGGCGGGAGCGACGAGCGTCCGCGTGCCGCCGACGACGCGGAGCCAGAGTGGGAGACGGTCCACGGCGCCTATAATAACGATCGTGCCCCTCGTCGACGGCTTCGGACGCGTCCACGACGATCTTCGCGTGTCGGTAACCGACCGCTGCAACCTCCGCTGCGCCTACTGCATGCCGGAGGAGCCGGAGTGGTTCCCGCGGGAGGAGATCCTCCGCTACGAGGAAGCGGCCCGGCTGGTCCGCGTGGCCGCGGAGCAGGGGATTCGCAAAGTCCGTGTGACCGGAGGGGAGCCCCTCGTGCGACGCGACGTCGACGTCTTCGTCGCCGCCGTCGCGGCGATCCCGGGGATCGACGACCTCTCGCTGACCACGAACGGCGTGCTCCTGGAGAAGTTCGCCCCGCGGCTCGCCGCGGCGGGACTCCGGCGCGTCAACGTGAGCCTCGACTCCCTGAGGCGCGATCGCTTCGCGAGGCTGACGGGGCGCGACCGGCTCGCCGACGTGCTGCGCGGCCTCGAGGCC
This sequence comes from Candidatus Polarisedimenticolaceae bacterium, assembly GCA_036376135.1. Lineage (NCBI taxonomy): Bacteria > Pseudomonadati > Acidobacteriota > Candidatus Polarisedimenticolia > Candidatus Polarisedimenticolales > Candidatus Polarisedimenticolaceae > Candidatus Polarisedimenticolaceae bacterium. The sequence continues at coordinate 40,090 of DASVAW010000050.1, forward strand.
GCCGCCGCGGCCGGCCTCGGCCCGGTCAAGATCAACGCGGTGCTCCTGCGAGGGATCAACGACGACGAGGCGATCGATCTCGTCGCGTTCGGAAGGGAGCGCGGCTACGAGGTGCGCTTCATCGAGTTCATGCCCCTGGACAACGACCGCACGTGGGACCTCTCCCGGGTCGTGAGCGGGGCCTCGGTCCGGCGCGCGCTCCACGCGCGCTGGCCTCTCGTTCCCGACCCCGACCGCGATCGGCGCGCTCCCGCGACGCGGTTCCTCTTCGCGGACGGCGGGGGCGCCGTCGGGTTCATCAACTCGGTGACCGAGCCGTTCTGCGCCGACTGCGGGCGCCTCCGCCTCACCTCCGACGGGAAGCTCCGCGTCTGCCTCTACGACGACCGCGAGGACGACCTCAAGGCGGCGATGCGCGCCGGCGCGACCGACGCCGACCTCGTCGCGCGGATGCAGGCGGCCGTGTCGCGGAAGGGGCGCGGCGGCGCGGTGGACATCCTCGAGCGCCGGGAGGCGCTGCCGCTGCGCCGCACGATGCACCAGATCGGCGGTTAGTTCACCGAGTTGTCGCCTTCGTCGCTGCCGCGCAGGGACTTGAGGCGCAGCACCCGCTCGAGGACCTCGTTGAGCATCGCCGCCGCCTTGGCGTGCCGGCGCAGGAGATCGCTTTCCTCCAGCAGCGCCTGCCGGACCGCCGGGTCGACCGGGAGGTTCGCGCAGGCCCCGTTCACCGCGGTGTCGAAGGGGATCCGCTCGTCGAGCACGATCCCCTGGCCCCCGCGGTCGGTCAGCTCCCGCACGAGGCAACCGTGGGAGGCGAGCAGGTCGAGCTTCGCGGCGCGCAGGGCGGGGGAGGCGTCGTCGCCGCCGGCCTCGGGGATCTCCTTCGCGCGCACCGTGCGATAGGGCCGGTCGCGAACGACCTCCCCCAGCTCGACGCGCACGAGGCCGACGAGCCGCAGGTTGAATTTCCCGTCGGGCAGCGGTTCGAGATCCTCGATCCGTCCCACGGTGGCCACGGAGTGAAACGGCGGGTTTCCCTCGTAATCCTCCTCCCACCCCGGCCGGAGCAGGGAGACGGCGATCAGCCCCGCCCCTTGCGTCGCGTCGCGGACCATCGCACGGTACCGGGGCTCGAAGACGTGCAGAGGAAGCACGGTGCGAGGGAAGAAGACCACGTTGGGGAGCGGGAAGACCGGCACCAGGTTCCCCGCGGGGAGGATCCTGGACTCGGGCGAGCCTTCGGCGCCGGACATGCCGGGATTCTAGCGCCCGCGCAGACCGCCCGCCCCGCCCCAGATTTACGTTGACGCAACCGCATTACGACGGTAGATCGGCCCTCCAATCCCTCGGGGGGGAATCGATGATCCGTCGCCTGGCCGCCGCCGCCGCGCTCCTCGTCTGCTCGCTCCCGCTCGTCCACGCCGAACCGGCGATGTCCCGCGAGCGGCTCCTGCTCCGGGTCATGGCCGTCGACCCCGAGCGGATGCTCCCGGACCTGTACCGCCTCGATCTCGACTTCGCCGGGTTCGACTCGAAGTCGAAGGCGGTCGACGTGATCGGCGACACCGCCACGATCGGCTTCCTGCGCAACCTCGGGTTCGAGGTCGAGGTCGTCCGCGACGTCTCGACGACGTCGGATTCGTTCGAGGCCCTGTCGGACTACCTGAGCCCGGCCGAGGTCGCGCAGCGGATCGACCAGTACGTGGCCGCGTACCCCGCGCTCGCGAAGAAGGAGGCCTACGCCACGACCGTCGAGGGGCGGACGGTGTGGGCGGTGAAGATCTCCGACAACGTGGCCGTGGACGAGGACGAGCCTGCGGTGCTCGTCGTCGCGCAGCACCACGCCCGCGAGGTGATGACCCCCGAGATCGCGATGGACGCCGTGGACTACCTGCTGACGCGCTACGCCACCGACCCGCAGGTCAAGGCGTGGGTCGACGCGACCGAGATCTGGATCCTTCCCAACCACAACCCCGACGGCACGAACCACGTCTTCACCGCGGACAGCAATTGGCGCAAGAACCGGCGGAACAACGGCGGGGGGGTCTTCGGCGTCGACCAGAACCGGAACTACCCCTTCCAGTGGAACGCCTGCGGCGGCTCGTCGGGGGATGCGTCGAGCGACACCTACCGTGGTCCGTCCCCCGCCTCGGAGCCCGAGACCGCGCAGGGGATCCTCGAGCTCGCACGGCGGGAGCGGCCGGTGATGGCGCTGTCGTATCACACCTACTCCGAGCTCGTGCTGATGCCGTACGGGTGCACCGGGTCGCACACCCCCGAGCGCGAGACGTTCCGGCGCATCGCGTCGGAGGTCGCCACGCGCCTGGTCGGCGACACCGGCACGAGCTGGTACCAGCCGGGATCGCCCTGGGAGATCCTCTACGCCGTCGACGGCGCCTCCGACGACTGGTTCTACGGCGAGCTCGGCACCTACAGCATGACGATCGAGGCGAACACCTCGACGCAGGGCTTCCAGCCGGACTACGCGACCTGGCGCAACGGCACCGTCGAGCGCAACCGCCCGGGGTGGCAGTACCTCCTCGATCGGATCGGCGGCTCCTCGGTTCGCGGCCACGTGACGAACGCCTGCACGGGCGCCCCGCTTTCGGCGACCGTCGCCCTGGACGAGGTCGTGTACTCCAACGGCGAGACGACGCGCACCGCGACCCCGCAACACGGCCGCTACCAGTTCCTGACGACGCCCGGGACGTTCACCTTGCGCGCCGCCCTGTCCGGGTATCGGGGGCAGGCCTGGCCGACCGAGGTCGGCTCGAAACCGTTCGACCGCGAGATCCGGCTCGTCCCGACCGGATCGCGGGGGCTCGCCGTGCGCGCCGTCCGGGTCGCCGACGCCGCGGGAGACGACGACGCCCAGGCCGATCCGGGCGAGGCGACCTCGATCGGCGTGACGCTGCTCGCGACCGGCGAGACCCTCACCGGCGTGACGGCGACCCTCTCGACCACCGACCCGTGGGTGACCGTGACCCAGGCCAACGCCGCGTACGGCACCCTCGCCCCCGCGGCCGAGGCGGAAGGGCTCTTCTCGATCCAGGTGTCGCCCGACGCCCCCGACGGCCACGTCGCGACCCTGACCGTCACCTTCGGCGCGAACGAGGCGCTGTGCACCGCCTCCGAGACGGCGGCGCTGCGCGTCACGCGCGGCTACCCGAGTTGTCCCTTCACGGTGGAGACCCTCGACGCCAACCCCGGCTGGACGATCGCCAACGCCGGGACCGGGGGCTGGCAGTTCGGCGTGCCGTCGGTCGTCGGCCCGACGGGCGGCCGCACGGGCAACAACGTCTACGGCACGAACCTCTCGGGGAACTACGGCGGCAACGGCGACTTCCGCCTGACGACGACGCCCTTCGACCTGCGCGGCCTCCGCGGCTCGGAGCTTCGTTTCTGGCGCTGGCTCAAGAACGAGCCCGGATACGACCTCGCCACCGTCGAAGCCTCGGTCGACGGCGGGGGGACGTGGACGGAGATCTGGAAGGGGTTCCACTGGGGCGAGGGGTGGCAGGAGGAGCGCGTCGACCTCTCCGCGTTCGCCGACCAGGCCGACGACGTGCGATTCCGCTTCAAGCTCACCTCGGACACCGGGACCGAGCAGCCCGGGTTCTACGTCGACGACGTCGGCGTGTGCGGGGAGGCCGTCCCCTCGGCGGCCGGGAAGCTCTCCTATCTCGCCCACGCGGCCGCGGAGATCGGACCGACCGGCTCCAACGGCAACGGCACGATCGACGGCGGCGAAACCGCCGTCGTGTCCCTGCAGATCCGCTCGAACCGCGACGTCGTCTCCACGGGGGTGGAGGCGTTCCTGAGCACGAACGAGCCCGGCGTGACGATCCGCAACGGATGGGCCGGGTTCGCCGACGTCCCCGCGGGAGGATCGGGGGACAGCCTCGCCCCGCACTTCACCGTCACCTTCGACGGCACGACCTGCCGGAAGACGGTTCCCTTCACCCTCGACCTGCGCTGGGACGGCGGCCGCTCGGTGAGCACCTTCTCGATCCCGATCGGCTCCGACCGCACCGTCGTGATCCTCGCCGACGACTTCGAGTCCGACCTGGGCTGGACGACCGGCGGGAACGCGACGCTCGGCTACTGGGTGCGGGAGGATCCGAACGGGGTGACGGCGGGCGGGCTGCCGGTCCAGCCGGAAGACGATACGACGCCCTCCCCCGGCGTGCGCGCGTGGGTGACCGGGAATCCGCGCACCAACGGGAATTTCAACCCGTCCTCCGGCGACGTCGACGGCGGGACCGCCTGGCTCCAGTCCCCGATCTTCGACGGCGCCTTCGCGACGCGGCTCCAGCTCGACCTGAAGCGCTGGTTCACGCGCAAGAACCCCGGACAGTTCGACAGCTCGACCTTCCAGCTGCGCGTCTCGAGCGACGGCGGGACGACCTGGCGCGATCTCGAGACGCTCACGGGCGACGCGGCGGCGTGGAACCCGGTCGCCCTCGACCTCGTCAACTTCGGCGCTCCCTCCGACCAGATGCGCCTCCGGGTCGAGGTGACCGAATCGACGATCGCCGGGGACACGCTCCTCGAGGGACTGATCGACGACGTCCGCGTCGAGCGGACCCGTCGCGAGTGCGATCCGTACACCCCCGCCGCGGCGCAGGCGCCCAACGGCGTCGGCGATACCGTGCTCGCGTCGATCGACGGCGACCACCTGCGCCTCGAGTGGCAGGCGCCCCCGGTCGATGGCGCGCACTCCGCGGCGACGGGGTATCGCGTCTACCGCTCGGCGAGCCCTTCGGGCGGATTCGCGGTCGCGGCCTCGCCGACGGCGCCGGTCGCGGTGCTCGCGGACGAGCGCATCACCCCGGGGAGTGCGTTCTATCTCGTCGCGGCGGAGAACAACGGGGGGGTGTCGGCGGACGCGCCGTAGCGGGGGCGTGGTAGCCTCCGGGGCAGCTCGGCCCCGGAGGGACCGCCATGAACTGCAGCTCCTGTGGGGCGACGCTCGTCGAGGGCGCCGCGTTCTGCACCCGTTGCGGGGGCGCCGCGAGCCCCGTCCCCGTCCTCCCGGCGGTCGTGAAGCGGCCGACCGGCGTGACGCTCCTCGCAATCTACGACTTCGCGGCGGCGGCGCTCACGCTCGCCGTCACGCTCGCCGCGGTCGCCTTCTTCCGCCAAGGCAACGCCGTGGGGCTCGGCGTGATCGGGGGGATCACCGGGGTCTTCGGCGTGTTGCGCCTCGCCGCGGGGTGGGGGCTGCTCGTGGGGGCGGGGTGGGCGAGGATCCTCCACTTCGTCCTCTCCGGATTCGGCTTGTTGAACCTCCCCGTCGGCACCGCCGTGGGGATCACCTCGTTCATCTATCTCACGCGTCCCGCCGTGACGCTGTGGTTCGCCAAGCGCGACCCGGCGACCTGGACCCCCGGGGAAACCGCGACATGGAACCGCGCGGCCGTCGGCTCGATGAACGCGGGAGTGGTCGTCGCGATCGTCGCCGGGGTGGCGGTCGTCGGGGTGTTCTTCGTCGGCATCCTCGCCGCGATCGCGATCCCGAACTTCCTCAACGCCGTCGATCGCGGCAAGCAGAAGCGGACGATGGCCGACCTGCGGTCGATCGGCACGGCGATCGAGTCGTTCGCCGTGGACCACGACGCGTACCCGGTCCTCGACGGCGGATTCGTCCCCGTCGGCGCGCTGAAGGCGCAGCTGGAGCCGACGTATATCACCGCGATCCCCGAGCAGGACGGTTGGGGGCACCCGGTGCTGGTCCGCTCCGACGGGCGGAGCTACGTGCTCGTGAGCGCAGGCAAGGACGGCACGCCCGACGTACCGGACTTCGCGTACGGTGAGACGGATCTCGCCCCGACGACGACGTTCCTCAGCGATATCGTCTTCTCGAACGGGACGTTCGTGCGGTACCCCGACGGGGTGCAGCGGTAGGCGGCTACTCGGGCTTGCGCGCCACGATCCCCGCGAGAGCCTTGGGCCCGTGTACGCGTGTCGCGGGCTCGATCCCTTCCTCGTGGCGGAGGATCTGCCAGTCGGAGAAGACCTCCGCGAGCTCGCCCGGGTGCACGAGGTGCGCCGGATTCGTCGGCGGGCCGAATTGCGGCTGCTCGGTCGTGTACGTCTGATAGACGACGACGCCCCCCGGCTTGATCCCGTCCTTGATGTCGCGGAAGAGCGGGCGGTGCAGGAAGTTGAAGACGACGATCACGTCGAACGTCTCGATCGGGATGATGTAGCTGCCGTCCTCGACGTTGCCGACGACGGCGCGGATCGGGGCGCCCATGCGGCGCGCTCTGCGGCGGGCGTCCTCGACCACCCTCTCGTTGACGTCCACCCCGTCCACGTCGAACCCGCGGGTCGCGAGGTACACCGCGTTGCGCCCGTTCCCCATCGCGACGTCGAGCGCGAGCCCGCGCGGGAGCAGGTCGAAGTGCTCGATGAGAAACCGCGACGGCGCGATCAGCGCGTGGGGATGGTTCGGGAGCGACTCGCCGTTGGAGAGCGGGCCGGGCCACGTCGCGAGGCCCCCGTCGAGGGTGTAGAGCGGCTTGAACCCGCGCTCCGCGAGGAAGCGGCAGGCCGACACGCTGCGGTACCCCTGCTGGCAGATGACCGCGATCGGCGTGCCGCCGTTGGGAAGCTGCTCCCACGCGTGCTCGAGCTCGTGGAGCGGGAGCAGGACCGACCCCGGGATGTGCCCGTGGCGGTATTCGACGTCGGTGCGGACGTCGAGGAGGAAAACCGGCTCGCCCATGGCGAGCTTGCGGTAGAGCTCGTCCCCTTCGATGCGCTGGTATCGGTCGTCGAGCCGAAACACCGGTGCCCCTTTGTTCCCGCGGGCACTCTAGCGCACGGGTTCAACCCTTCTCCCGCCGGGGTGCGGCGGGGAACGGACAGAGGGGCCGGAGCGTGCAGGTTTCGCAGAGGGGCTTGCGCGCGTTGCAGACCCTCCTCCCGTGCCAGATCAGCGCATGGGAGGTGAAGGTCCAGTCCGATTCCTCCAACAGTTCCATCAAGTCGCGTTCGATCTTGACCGGATCCGACTCCTTGGACAGGTCGAGCCGGGCGACGAGGCGGGTGACGTGGGTGTCCACGGGGATCGCGGGTTTCCCGAACCAGGTCCCGAGCAGGACGTTCGCGGTCTTCCGGCCGACGCCGGGAAGCCCGACGAGGTCCTCCATCCGGTCCGGGACCGTCCCCCCGTGGCGCTCCACCAGAGCCTTCCCGAGGCCGACGAGGGCCTTCGCCTTGTTCTGGAAGAACCCGGTCGACCGGATCTCCTCCATCAACGTCGGGAGGTCGGCGTTCGCGTAGTCGGCGGCCGACCTGTATTTCCCGAAGAGCGCGGGGGTGACGAGGTTGACGCGTTCGTCGGTGCACTGGGCCGAGAGGACGGTCGCGACGAGCAGCTGGAGGGCGCTCGCGTGATGCAGCGCGCAATCGGCGTCGCCGTAGAGACGGCGCAGCTCGGCGACGATCTTCGCGGCGCGCTCGCGCCGCCTCGCCTGCGTCACGCGCGGGCCCTCGCCCGTCGATCGCGCAGCCACGCCAGCAGGCGATCGAGCGGCCACGCGTTGAGGACGTCCTCCGCGGTGCACCAGCCCTTCCGCGCGACGCCGACGCCGTAGTCGACGTCGCTCAGCCCCGCGGTGTCGTGCGAGTCGGGGTCGATCGCGGTCTTCATGCCGCGTGCGATCCCGTAACGGAGCGCGGGCGGATCGAGGTCGAGCCGCTGCGGGTGCGCGTTGATCTCGACGGCGACTCCGGCGGCGGCCGCGGCGTCGAGCACGCGGTTCAGGTGGAGCGGGTACCCGTCGCGCGTGAGCAGCAGCCGCCCCGTGGGGTGGCCGACGATGTCCACGAAGCCGCCGTCGATCGCGCGGACGATCCTGGCGGTCTGCTCGTCGACGGGGAGGTTGAATCGGCTGTGGACCGACGCCACGACGAGGTCGAAGGAGGAGAGGACCTCGTCGGGGTAGTCGAGGGAACCGTCGGCGAGGATGTCGACCTCGGTTCCCTTGAGCACGCGGAAGGCGCCGGCGTAGTCGGCGTTGATCCGGTCGATCTCGGCGTGTTGCTCTCGCACCCGCTCGATCGAGAGCCCCCCGGCGTACGCCGCGGCGCGGGAATGGTCGCACAGGCCGAGATACGCCATCCCCATCGCGCGCGCGGCCTCGGCCATCTCGCGGATCGAGGCGGTGCCGTCCGACCAGGTCGAGTGGACGTGGAGGATCCCCTTCAGGTCGGAACGCTCGATCAACCGTGGGAGCGTGCCGGCCTCCGCCGCCTCGATCTCTCCCGCGTCCTCGCGCAGCTCCGGCTCGATCCAGGGAAGGCCCAGGGCGCGGTAGATCGCCGTTTCGTCGCCGGCCGCGGTCTCGCGCCCGTCCTCCGCGACGAGGCCGTATTCGTTGAGCTTGAGGCCGAGTTTCCCGGCGCGGGCCCGCAGCGCGATGTTGTGCGCCTTGCTCCCGGTGAAATAGAGGAGCGCGAACGGGTACGCCTTCGCCGCGACGACGCGCAGGTCGGCGTTGGGGCCCGACTCGAGGGCGACGCTGCACTTCGTGTCTCCCTTGCCGATCACCGCCGCGACCCCCGGCGCCGTCGCGAAGGCGTCGAGCACCTTCGCGGGGTCCTTCGCCGTGCAGACGACGTCGATGTCCTTCGAGGTCTCCCCTCGGCGGCGGGCGGAGCCCGCGACCTCGGCACGCTCGACGCCGGGAATCGCGCGCACGAGCGCGAGCAGCCGGTCGGCCTCCGCGCGGATGAGGGGTTGCAGGAAGCGCGACGCGTGGTCGCGCACGCGGGCGATGCCGTCCAGGATCTTCTTCTCGGAGGCGGCGCCGAACCCCTCGAGGTCGCGCAGCTTCCCCTCCTTCGCCGCGGTCTCGAGCTGCGCCAGGGTGGCGATGCCCAGATTCAGGTGGATCGCGCGGGCCTTCTTGGGGCCCAGGCCCGGGATCTTGAGCCAGTCGAGCATCCCCGCCGGAACCTGCCTGCGCAGGTCCTCGAGGTAGGGGAGCCGTCCGGTCGTGACGAGCACGCCGATCTTCTCGACGAGGGCGGGGCCGAACCCCTTGATCTCGCCGAGTTGTTTCGCGCGGACGAGTGTGTCGAGGTCGCGGTCGAGCCCGCGAAGCACCCGCGCGGCGTTGGCGTAGGCCCGCGTCTTGAAGGGGTTCTCGCCGAGGAGCTCGAGGAGGAGGCCGATCTCCTCGAGGGCGTCGGCGACCGCGGCCTTGTCGCTCATCGCGGGACGACCCGCCAGCGCGTGTACAGCT
>DASVAW010000051.1 GCA_036376135.1 Candidatus Polarisedimenticolaceae bacterium
TCTTCGACGGAAGCCATCGGAACTACCTCCTCCGAAACCGCTACATGTACATGCCGCCGTTGACGTCCAGGGTGGCGCCCGTGATGTAGGACGCCCCCTCTCCCACGAGGAACACCACCGCCGAGGCGACATCGGCCGCGGTGCCGAGGCGCCGCAGCGGCACCTGGTCGAGAAGCTTCTTGCGGGCTTCCTCGGGAAGCTCGCGGGTCATGTCCGTGTCGATGAAACCGGGGGCGACGCAGTTCACCGTGACGTTCCGCGACGCGATTTCCCGGGCGAGGCTGCGCGTCATCCCCTCGATCCCCGCCTTCGCGGCGGCGTAGTTGACCTGACCGGGGTTCCCGATCTTCGCCACGACCGACGTGACGTTCACGATCCGTCCGTAGCGGGCTTTCACCATCGAAGGCACGAGCGCCCGGCACGTCCGGAAGATCCCCGTGAGGTTCGTCGAGAGGACCGCGTCCCACTCCTCCTTCTTCATCCGCATGAGGAGGTTGTCGCGGGTGATCCCGGCGTTGTTCACGAGGATCGGGATGCTACCACAGGCTTCGAGCAGCCCCGCGCACCCCCGCTCGACCGACAGGTCGTCCGCGACGTCCATGGCGAGGGCCCGCGCACGGCCCCCCGCCTCCTCGATGGAGCGGGCGGTCGCGACGGCCGCCTCCTCGGTCCGCGCCGCGCAGGCGACCTCCGCCCCCGCGCGGGCGAGAGCCAGGGCGATCTCCCGCCCGATGCCCCGCGAGGCCCCCGTGACGAGGGCGATCTTCCCCGAGAGCGTCGCGCTCATGCGGCTTCCTCCAGCGTCCGGACCGACTGCTCGAGGGTCTCCGGGTCGGAGACGTTCAGCACGACCGCCTCCTTCACGATGCGTCGCACGAGCCCGGAAAGGACCTTGCCCGGTCCGACCTCGACGAACACGCGGTGACCGTCCGCGGCCATCCGCTCGATCTCCTCCTGCCAACGCACCGGAGAGGCGACCTGCGCGAGGAGTGCCTGCCTCGCCTGAGCGGCCGTGGTCACCGGCGCCGCGTCGACGTTGGTGTAGACGGGGTGGGAAGGATCGCTCCATGCCATCGCACCGACGACGTCGTTCAGTCGCTCGGCGGCGGGGCGCATGAGCGCGCAATGGAAGGGCGCGCTCACCGGGAGCGGAACCGCCCGCCTGGCCCCGGCGGCGAGCGCCGCCTCGCAGGCGCGCTGCACCGCGGCGGCGTGCCCGGCGATCACGATCTGCCCCGCGCCGTTGAAGTTGGCGGGCGAGACGACCTCGTCCCCGGCGACGCGCGCGCAGATCGCGCCGATCGCGGGGGCGTCGAGCCCGAGGATCGCGGCCATCGCGCCTTCGCCCGCCGGAACGGCTTCCTGCATGAAGGCGCCGCGTCGGCGCACCGCCCTCACGGCGTCCTCGAAGGCGATCGTGCCGGCGGCGACGTTGGCGCTCCACTCGCCGAGGCTGTGTCCCGCGGAGGCGGAGGGCCGTGCTCCGCGCTCCTCGAGCGCGCGCAGCGCGGCGATCGATACGGCGAGGATGGCGGGCTGGGTGGTCTCGGTGCGCGCGAGCTGCGCGTCGGTACCTTCGAAGCAGGTCGCCGACAAGGGGACGCCGAGCGCCGCGTCGGCCCGCTCGAGCGTCTCGCGCGAGACCGGGAACGCCGAGGCGAGCGAACGCCCCATTCCGGGATGCTGCGAGCCTTGGCCGGGGAACAGGGCGGCGAACCGGATCACCAGCGCACCACGCTCGCACCCCAGGTGAGGCCGGCGCCGAAGGCGGCCATCAGGACGATCTGGCCGCGCCGGATCTTCCCCTCGCGCACCGCTTCGTCCAGCGCCATCGGGATCGAGGCGGCCGAGGTGTTGCCGTAGCGCTCGATGTCGACGTAGCAGCGCTCCGCGGGGATGCCGAGCCGGTCGCCGACCGCGTCGATGATCCGGCGGTTGGCCTGGTGAGGCACGAACCAGTCGACGTCCGCGGGGGTCAGGCCCGCGGCGTGGAGCACCTCGCGCGACACCTCCTCGATGGCGCGCACCGCGATCTTGAAGGTCTCGTTCCCCTTCATCTTGATGAAGTGCTGCCGCTCCCGAACGGTATCCGCCGACGGGGGCAGCTGCGTGCCTCCCGCGGGCAGCGTGATGAAGTCCTGCATGGAGCCGTCGGTGTGCATCGCCGATGCGAGCACGCCCCGCGGCGGCTCCCCCGCCTGCATCAGGACCGCGCCCGCACCGTCGGCGAAGATCACGCAGGTCGTCCGGTCCTGCCAGTCGATGTACTTGCTCAGGACCTCCGCGCCGATCACGAGCACGTTGCGGCAGCGGCCGGTGAGGATGAACTGCTTCGCGACGGACTGTGCGTAGATGAACCCCGAGCAGCCCGCCGCCATGTCGAACGCGGCCGCACGGGTGGCGCCGAGCTGGTGCTGCACCGTGCACGAGGTGGCGGGGATCGGCCGGTCGGGGGTGACGGTCGCCAGGATGATGAGGTCGACGTCCTCCGGCGGGACGCCCGCGGACTCCAGCGCCCGTCGCCCGGCCTCGACGGCGAAGGGCGAGAGGCTCTCCCCGTCGGCGGCGATGCGTCGCTCGCGGATCCCGGTGCGGGTGGTGATCCACTCGTCGCTGGTCTCCACGACCTTCTCGAGGTCGCGGTTGGTCACGACGCGCGACGGCACGGACATGCCGGTGCCGGCGAGGATCGCACTGCGAGGCTGCATGGAGATTCCTCCCCCGCCCGCCCGTCGCCGGGTCGGGCTCGAAGAAGGCCGGCCCCGAGGGGGCCGGGCGTCCTCAGACGGCCGGCGGCTCGATGACCTCGCGGCCCTTGTATTGACCGCAGTGCGGGCAAACGCGGTGGGGCAGCTTTCGCTCGTTACAGTTCGGGCACACCGAGGTGCCCGGCTGGCTCAGGGCGTCGTGCGCGCGGCGCTTGTCCCGCCGGGCCTTGGAGTGGCGTCGCTTGGGATTCGGCATCGTCTCACCCGCGACGGGGACCTTCCGGTCCTACCGTCTCTTGAACTGGAGCAGGGGGGCGAGCCGCGGATCCACGTCCTCGACCACGCACCCGCACGCCCCGGCATTCCGGTTCGCCCCGCAACGAGGGCACAGCCCCTTGCAGTCGATCGAGCAGATCGGCTTCAAGGGGAGATTCAGGTACAACTGCTCGGTCGCGAACGCCTCCAACTCAGCCCTGCCGCCGACGACCGGCTGCAAGGAATCGTCCTCGTCGTCGTCGACCGCGAGCTCGGCCTCCTCGGTCTCCACCGGGACGAGCACGAGCTCGAAGTCCGTCGCGATCACCTGCCGCACCGCCTCGAGGCAACGGCTGCAGGGCATCTCGAGCGTCGCCTCGAGGTGCGCCCGAAAACGCACGCCCCTCGAGCCGGGATGGGCCGTCCCCGCGAGTCGCGCGGCGATCACGTCGACGCGCTCGCCCCCGGCACCGTCCAGCGCCGGCAATTCGAGGGTATGGTCGAAAGACACACCCTCCGGACCCATCTCCTTCAGTTCCAGGTACATGGCTGTTCCGAAAGAAGCCCGGATTGTAGCACCCGACCTCGGGGTGTCAAGAAACGTCGGGGGGCGCGCCTCAGCCGAGGGACTTGAGCTCGTCGAGCGCGGCGGGGTGGTCGGGCACGACGGTGAGCGCCTCCTCGAACTGGCGCTTCGCCCGGAGCTTCAGCCCGCGGCGCTTGTAGAACCGCCCGAGCCCCACGCGATATTCGGCATTCCAGGGATCGAGCTCGGCCGCCTTCAGGAAGCTCTGCTCGGCCATGCGCTGCCAGCGGGCCTCGGGATTCTTCGCCTGGCATTCGCCCAGGAGGAAGTAATAGCGGGCATCCTCCGGCGCGTAGGAGATCGCCAGCTTCGCGTACTGGATCGCGTTGTAGTAGTCCCCGTCGCGCACGAACTTCCGTGCCTTGAGGTAGTACTGATCCGCGACTTTGGTGTTCTCCTCCATCGCGAGCTTCGAGCGCGTCTTGTCGAGCTCGACGCGCACGAGGAGGTCGTCCTTGGTGGCGGGCTCCCTGGTTGCGGCGGAGGCGTCTTCCGCTCTGGGGACGTCGCTCCCCCGGACCTGGGTCAACGTGAGGTACGCCTCGATGAGGCGTCCCTCGATCAGCGCCACTTCCGAGCGGAGTCGCTCGCGCACGCGCGGGATGAGCCGCTCGCGGCTGAAACGCTCCTTCGCCTCCTCGTAGGCGCGCTCCACCACTTCCCGCGGGGGGTTCTGCGAGAGGCCGAGGATCTCGTGCGGGTTCTTCGAGCGCAGCCCCTCGACCGCCTCCAGGATCATCTGCTCCTGGGCCCGCTCGAGCGCGATCGTGTCGGCGTGGTCGCGGAGGATCGTCGTGACCCGGAACGGGCCCTCGCCCACCGCCGGCTCGAAGACGAAGACGCCGAGAACCAGCAGGCCGTAGAGGAACCTGCAGGCCACGTCTTCCTCGCTCGGCGGGAGCAGGGCGACGACGTCGCGCACCGAGGTCGTCCCGTCGACGCGGGACAGGATGTATCCGTGCGCTGGCGAGAGGGCGAGCCGCTCGAGCGGGACCGGCGTGGGCGTCCGCACCCGCAGCCGATTGTCGAGAGCCTTGAGGGCGTCCCGGATCGGGTCGAAGCCGACCATCGAGCCCGTCCCCCGCAGGATGACCTCGAAGGTGAGCAGGATGTCGCTGTCGAAGATCTCCTGGAGCAGCCATCCGTCGCTGAATCGGGTCGTCCCGCCTTCCCACTGGAAGACCGACTGGACGACGCGCTCGACGATGTAGCGGACCGTGTGGGACAGGGCTTCCTTGCCGATCAGACCGCGGTTGACCAGGGCTTGAGCAAGGTCCTTGGGGTCGCTGATGTTCCGCTTGGCCTCGGCGAGCGCCCCCGGCGAGATCTTGCCTTCGTGCACCAGCCGCCGGCCGAGGTCCTCGTCCTCCAACGCCGATTCCGCGTAGAGGATCATCCCTCGATCGAAGAAGATCCGCTTCTCGACCCCGCCGCGTTCGAGGTGCAGGACTCCCGAACGCTCGCCGAGGTAGAGATCGCGAAAGATCTCTGCGAGCGTCTGGCTGGTGAAGTTCTCGTTCATGTAACCTTTAGAAGCTCAAGCCACATTTCGCCGCGGCAGCACACCGCCTCGCACTTATCTTGCGACGCGGCACAATATAAGGGAGCCAACCGGAAAGGAAAGCCTTTGCCGAAATCCATCATCCTCGCCGCGGCCCTCGTGTTTGCGGGCCCGGCCGCCGCGGCGTCCCCCGACCCGGTCCTCTCCGAGGTCGCGGCGCTGCTGCGGGACGGACGATTCGACGCCGCCGACCGGACGCTGCGCGAGCGTCCGGGCTCGGGAACTCCGGCCCGAGCCTTCTTCACGGCGTTCGTCACCTACTGGCGTCTCGTGTACGACGAGGAGAACCCCGCCCTCCACACCGAGTTCGAGGAGCGCCTCCATGCGGCGATCAAGCCGGCGGAGGCGCGGCTGGGATCCGATCCGACCGATCCGGACGCCCTGCTCTGGGCTGGGACCTCCCGCCTGCTCCTCGCCCAGTTTCGAGCCCAGCAGGACCAGCCGTTCGCGGCCGCCCGCGAGGCCAAGCGCGCACGGAAGCTCCTGGAGGCCGCCCGCGCCGCCGGGCGCGACCTGAACGCCGAGCCCCTCTTCGGCCTGGGTGCGTACAACTACGCCGCCGACCGTCTTCCCGCGATCGTGAAGGGGCTGCGGGCCCTTCTCGCTCTCCCGGGAGGAAATCGGGAGGAAGGCCTGGCTCAGCTCTCGCGGGCCGCGGCGGAGAGCCGGTACTTCTCGCTGGAGTCGCGGATCGTGCTCGCCACGCTCTACTCCAGGAAACACGAGCGGCGCTACGACCTCGCCCTCGAGGAGACGTCGAAGGCGCTCGCGTCGTTCCCCGACTCGATCGTGGCGCACCACGGTGCCGCCCGCCTCAACCTGTCGCTCGCCCGCCTCGACGTCGCCGCCGCCCATTGCGAGCGGGCGCTGGCCCGAGCGCGGAGCCTCGGCGACGTGGATCCGGCCGTCCTCGGCACCGTGGAGTCGATCCTCGCCCGCGCCGATCTCGCCGCCTTCCGGGTCGAGGCGGCCCGCGAGCGCGCGGCCGCGCTCGTGGCGCGTCGACCCGCGCTGCCCCGGGATGTCCTGCAGACCGCGAGGGACGTCGTCGGCGAATCGGACGCCCTTCTCGGGCGCCCGGCCTGGAAGGGGATGCGCCGCGGCACCCCTCAGGGTCCTCCCGACGCGGAACGGCTCGTCGCCCTCGCGTCCGAACCCGCCGCCGACCCGGTGATCGCGCTGATGGCCGGCCGCGCGCTGATCGCGCGCGGCGACGGGGCCGGCGCTTCGAAATGGCTTGCGGCGGCGGAGAAATCGCGCGAGCTTCCGTCGTGGCTTCTGGGCCCTTGCCGACTTGCGATGGGACAGGCCGCCGACCTGCAGGGGCTGCGATCCAAGGCGCTGGCCTGTTACCGCAAGGCCGCCGACGGCCCCTCGTTCCCGGGTCGGGACGCCGCCTACTTCCTGTCGGCGACGCCGTTCTCGCCGGGCTCCTGAGCCGAGTCGCCGCGCGCGTGGTCGAGGACCTTGACCACGTAGCGCCGCGTCTCGCGGTAGGGGGGAACTCCGCCGTGGCGATCGACGGCCCCCTCGCCCGCGTTGTACCCGGCGAGCGCCAGCTCGACGTCCCCGGAGAATCGATCGAGCAGCCAGCGCAGGTAACGCGCTCCCCCTTCGATGTTCTGGGTCGGGTCGAAGACGTTGCGGACGCCGAAGCGCCGCGCGGTCGCCGGGATCAGCTGGAGCATCCCGCAAGCCCCCTTGGGGCTGAGGGCGAAGGGATCGAAGTTCGACTCCACCTTCGCGACCGCCGCGAGCAGCGCCCGGTCGAGGCCGTGGCGATCCGCGGAGGCCGCGATCGTGTCCGCGAAGGGCCCGGCCGCGCGGCGCCAGGTGGTCTCGTCGGCGAGCTCGGCGGCGACCGCCCGAACCTCGTCCACGGCGATCGGATCGGGTTCGGGGGGGGCGTCCACGGCGGGCTCGACGGCGATCACCGAGGCCGCCGGCACGCGAACCTCGAGCCCTGCGTCGGTGCGAAGCAGAGCCGTGCCCGACGCGAATCGGACGTCGACGACGCGCAACGCCCGACCGTCCTCGAAGACGACGTTGCGCAGGGGCTCCTGCGCCCGGGCGAGGCCCGAGCCGATCGCGAGCGCGAGAAGAAGGACCGCGCCGGGGGTGCGCACGGGCGGGTATATACGGGGAGGACGGCCGCGCGTCAACGGCGCTGGAAGGCGCGCTCGATCGTGTCGAGCGTCAGCCGGAAGAGAATCGGCCTCCCGTGGGGGCAGGTCGTCGGATTCTCGGTTCGGAAGAGGTCGTCCAGGAGTCGTTGCATGGATTCCCGCGAAAGCGGGTAATTCACCTTGATGGCCGCATGACAGGCCGCGGTCGTGACCAGGCGTCGCCTCAACTCGGGCTCGCGGATCGCCGCCGAACGGACCCCCGCCGCCTCGCCGAGGAGGGTGCGGAACAGCCGCTCGGGGTCGGCCTCCCCCGCGAACGACGGCACCCCGTCCAGCCGGACCGCGGCGGGTCCGAAGCGCTCGGCGAGAAAGCCGAGTCTCGCGAGCTCGCCGCGCTCGTCCTCGAAGACGACGAGCGCCTCGGGAGCGAGCTCGAGCGTTCGGGGAAACAACAGGCGCTGGACCTCCACGGCGTCCGCCTCCGCCTGCGCGAGGTACCGCTCGTAGAGGACGCGTTCGTGCGCCACGTGCTGGTCCACCAGGAGGAGGCCCTGCGCGTCCTGCGCGACGATGTAGGACTCGCGGTACTGGGCGAGCGGGATCGCGCGCGCCGTCTCGAGCCCCGCCTCGACGAGAAGCCGGGGGACCGGCGCGGCGCACGGGTCGGTTTCCGTCCGCGGCTCCGCCGTGGCGGCGGCGAAGACCGACGGCGCCGCGTCGGCGCGATCGTCGAGGTATCCCAGGAGGGCGGCGGCGATCCCCGATGCGGACGCGGGCTCCCGAAGGTCGCCGAGCGTGGGCACGGCGCGCGCGTGCGAGAGCGCCGACCCCACCGCGTCGCGCACGAAGTCGTGGATCTCCGACGAGCGGACGAAACGCACCTCGGTCTTCTGAGGGTGCACGTTGACGTCGACGCGGTCGAACGGGACCTCGAGGAAGAGCAGGACCGCGGGGAAACGTCCGCGGGGCATCGTGTCCCCGTACGCTTCCGCGACGGCGTGCAGCAGGACGCGGTCCTGCACCTGGCGGCCGTTGACGAACAGGTGCTGCGCGTCGCGCGTGCCGAGCGCGTCGACGGGGCGTCCCGCGAATCCACGCGCGCGGAAGCCGTCCCGCTCGACGTCGAACGGCAGGAGGGCCCGCGCGAACTCCCTCCCGTGGATCTGCGCCACGCGCTCGGCGCGATCCGGGGCGGGCGCCGCGTCCACGAGCACGCGATCTCCGTGGCGCAGACGGAACCCCACGCCGGGGAACGCGAGGGCGTAGTGGGTGACCACGCGCGTGCACCGCGCGAGCTCGGTCGCCTCGGAGCGGAGGAACTTGCGGCGCGCGGGGACGTTGAAGAAAAGCGCCTCGACCTCGATCGAGGTCCCGCGCGGGGACGCGACGTCGCGGACCGCCTGCACGCGTCCGCCGTGTACCTCGACCTCGGTCCCTTCGCCGTGCCGGGCTGCGCTTCGCAGCCGAAGCCGCGACACCGAGGCGATGCTCGGCAGCGCCTCGCCGCGGAACCCCAGCGTGCGGATGGCGTCCAGGCGGTCCCCCTTCGCGAGCTTGCTGGTGGCGTGGCGCTCGAGCGCGAGCAGGCAGTCGTCGCGCTCCATGCCGATCCCGTCGTCCACGACGGCGATCCTCCCCCGCCCGCCCGAGGCGAGCTCGATCTCGACGGTCGAGGATCCGGCGTCGAGCGCGTTCTCGACGAGCTCCTTCACCACCGACGCGGGACGCTCGACGACCTCCCCCGCGGCGATGCGGTTCACGAGCAGGTCGTCGAGGACACGGATCCGACCCATCGTTCCTCCCGGGGCGCGTCAAATTAGCATCCGTCCCCTCCCGCACCTGCCAATGCGGCATCCGGAGGGGACACCGTTCCTGCTCGACTCTACCTCTCCGATGGGGATTGCGAGGCCATTCCGCGGCGGAATTTCAACGGGATCCCGCGAGCCGCATCGCGGCACGCCGGTTGCTCTTTCCCTCGATCGAGGGGCTGAGGACGCGACGATGCTCGTACCTCTGCTGTTTCGTGAGCTCTCGATCGACGACTACGTGGACCAGGATGACGGCGTTCGGCTCGGTACGCTGCTCGCCGACGACAAGTCCGAGAATCCGCTGGAGAAGGTGTACGCCAAGGAAGTCGTGCGCCTCGTGCATCTCGCACTGGGCGGGCTGGACGAGCGCGAGCTGCACATCATCCGGAACCGCTTCGGCCTGCTCGGCGGGCGCGAGCTGACCCTCGAGGAAATCGGCCGCAACCTCGGCCTCAGCCGCGAGCGCGTGCGCCAACTCGAACGCGAAGCCAAGGACAAGTTGCGGCAGAACCTCTCGCGGCACCTGCCCCAGCTGCGGTTCTCCCTGGCCTGAGGCCGTCGCGGTCGATCAGAAGACGGCGCCGATCGCGAGGTGGAACTCGCCCGGCGACTCCCCTTCGCGTCGGTCGAGCTTCCAACCGTATTCGGCGCGGAGCGGACCGATCGGCGTCTCGTAACGGAACCCGAGTCCCGCCGACTCGCGCAGGTCGCCGAGGTCGAAGTCGGCGAGGCGGAGGTAGACGTTGCCGATGTCGACGAACGTCACGAGCTTGAGCGAGCGCCACAGGCTTCGCCGCAGCTCCTGGTTCACGAGGAGGAGTCCCTCGCCGCCGAGGTCCACCCCCTCGAACTGGACCCCGACGCCGTCGCGAGGGAAGCCTCGCAACGTCGAGTCGCCGCCGGCGAAATAACGCTCCGACAGCGGGACGAACGTGGTGGAGCTCCAGGGTTTCGCCGCCCCGATGCGCACCGAGGCGCTGTAGGACCACCGGTCCCCGATGCCGCGGGTCAGCGAGCCCTGCAGGAACAGTTTCGCGAACGACTCGTCGGAGAACAGCGGCGGCGCGAACACGCGCAGCTCCGCGGACGCGACGCCGCCGCGGGTGGGCAGGAACGGGTCGTCGCGCGTGTCGCGGGTGTAGGCGATCCCGACGTCGCCCAGACGGAGGTTCGTGATCTTCTGGTCGAGCAGATCGAGCGGGTCGGGGTTCTCCCCCGGCTCGACGTCCACCTTCTGGAAGTTGTAGCGCAGCAGACGGGTCCACCGGCGGTCGAGCTTGCGCTGGAAACGCGCCGCGAAGGACCTCCGGTTGACGAGGAACCCCGAGATCTCGGTGTCTTCCCAGGAGAACGACGTGACGGTGTCGATCATGCGGCCGAACAGCCGCGGCTCCTGCGCGAAGACCTGGACGCGCTTCTCCGTGCCGCTCCAGCGCCCCTGAAGCCCCGCGCTCCGGTCGTACCCGCCGAGGTTCGCGTGGGTGAGCGCGAACGTGACGCGCGCCCCCTCCTCGGAGGTGTAGCCCGGGCCGAAGGAGAGGCTGATCGGCGGCGCCTCCTGCACCCGGATCCGGACGACCTGCGCGGCCGGGTCCTCGCCGGGAGCGGGGACGTAATCGAGCTTCACCGTCCGGAAGATGCCGAGTCGGTAGAGCCGCTGCTGGGTCGCGAGGAGGGACTCGCGGGAGAGCGGGTCGCCCGCGGCGAACTGGAACTCGCGCTCGAGGACCTTCCGGCGGGTCCGCGTCGCCCCCTGGATCTCGATCGTGGCGATCCGCCGGAAGCCTCCCGGCTCCACCCGCACAACGACGTCGGCGACGGCGTCGTGGAGCGCGTAGCTCCCGACGACCACCGCGTCGGGATATCCCGCGCGGTCGAGCCTTTCCCGAAGCGACGCTTCGGCGTCCGCGAGAGCGGTCGTGGAGAACACGCCTCCCGGCGTGAGCCGCGTCCACTCCCGGAGCGTCGCGGCCGGAATCGCCAGCGACTCCGGAACCTCCACGGTTCCCACCCGATGGCGCTCCCCTTCCTCGACGCGGATCACGACCGTCGCGCGCTTCCCGTCGAGGTCGAGCGTCACCGTCGGTTCCGCCACGCGCACCGCGAGGTATCCCTCCTTGCGGTAGAGGACGCGCAGGGCGCGAACGTCCTCCGCCAGGACCTCGGGGATCAGACGTCCGCCGCCGAGCAGGCTCTTCGGCCGGGTGAGGACGACCGATCGTGCGAGGTCCATCGAGAGCGCCGCCACGCCTTCGAGGCGAACCTCCTTCACGGCGACCTTCGGACCCGGGTCGACGAAGTACCGGAGCGTTGCGGACGCGTCGTCGATCGCCTCGTGGACGTGCTCGACGTCCGAGGCGTACCGGCCGCGCTGCTGGAGGTCGCGACGGATCACCTCGGCCGCTTCGGTGTAGAGATCGAGCGAGAAGAGCGAATCGAGCCAGAACTTCTCGAGGCGGCCGGCCGCCCGGCGCCGCTCCCTCCAGGAGGACGCCTCGATCCGCACCTCGACCCGCGGTCCGGCTTCCACCGCGTACGTCACCCGCTGCATCGGAAGCGGGCGAGGTTCCTCGCCGGGGGCCGCGTCCACGGCGGAGCGCACCGGTTCGACGCGCGCCTGCAGGTACCCCCGCTCGACGAGCTCGCGGCGGATCGCGTCCGCGCCTTCGTAGAGATCGCCCCGCGTGAACGGGTCGCCCTCGCGGATCGGAACCCGCTCCCGGAGGTCCGAGGCGAGCCCGGGTTCGAGACCCTCGATCGCGACGGAGGCGGCGCGGGCCTCGGGCACGGACGACTTGGAAACGGGCGCCTCCGCGCGGCCGTTCTTCTCGCCGAAGCGGGCGGTGTAGGTGACGTCGCCGCCGATCCCGACGTCCTGGCTCGATTCGAGCAGGAACCGGAACCGCCGGGTCATGTCCCATTCGAGCTGGTAGATCTCCGAATCGACGGTGCCGACGTCGACCGAGTAGGCGAAACGAAGCCTCGTTCCGAGCTGCTTGGCCACGGTCACGCGCGCGGTGGGGTCGGCCTGTCCGGGCGCGACCAGCGGGGTGATCTGGAACTGCTCGAGCCCGAGCGCCTTCTCGACCGGCCGCGAGAAGCGCCCGGTCAGGAACCCCGCAAAGTAGCTCGCCGCGACGTCGGTGGACGCTCCGCCGCTGGGCGAGTCGCTCTGCAGCGCGTCGATCGTCTGGCCGGTGAGCAGCAGCGAGATGATGTCCTGCTCGCTCAGTGCCGGATAACTCGTGAGCTCGTAGCGGAGCTTGTCGACGGTCCCCTCCACGTGCAGCTCGATCTCGTATTCGCGCACGCGGGTGCGTCCGCGGAAGTCGACCAGCGGGAGGATCCGCTGCCGGTCCACGAGGTCGACGGTGCCGGATTCGACCGTGTAGTCCACGCCCCGGAACCGGATCTTGCCCCCTTCGACGAGCTCGACGCGACCGGTGACCTCCGGACGCGCCAGGCTGCCTCCGACGTCCATGGCCGCGCGTGCCTCGAGCCTGCCGAGGTTGTTGCGCATCCAGACGTTGCCGTCCGCCAGGACGTCCACGTCGAGGGTCACGTTCTCCGGGAGTCCCGGCTCCTCCGCGCCGCTCACCGCGCGGACGGGCTCCGTGATCAGCGCCGCCGCGTCGAAGTCCCGGTCGTACAGCCCCTGCACGAGGTCCACGCGCCCGGTCAGCCGCCCCCGGTCGACGTCCCCGGCGAGCCGGAGGTCCGCGTCGTAGATTCCGCGGAAACCCACCGGGTAGGTCAGCGTGACGCGCGTCGCGTCGAGCGTGAAGTCGTAGCGCCCCGCCTCCGCTCCGGAGAGGTGCCAGCTTCCCTGCACGAGCACCTGCCCGCCGCCGACCTGAGCCGACGCGCCGTCCACGCGCAGGACGTCTCCCTCGAACGTCGCGGTCGCGCGGAGATCCTCGATCGGCTGCGGAAACCCGAGGATCCGCGCGCGCGCACCGTCGACGTCGATCCTCCCGTCCAGCCGCGGCGCTTCCAGGGTTCCCCCGATCTCGAGCGCCGCCGTCGCGACGCCCGACGCCCGGAGATCGCGGATGAGGACGCCGAGCACCGACAGATCGACGGTGCCGTCGAGCCGGCCGTCCAGGATTCCCGAGGCGACGTCGACCCGGAGCTCGGCGTCGAAGCGGCTCGCTTCGCCGCGCAGACTCGCCGGGCCGACGCGCAACGCGCCGCTCGTCATTCCGAACGGAATCGGCCCTTCGTTCACGATCGTGCGCGGCCCCACCTGGAGCGCGAGGCGCTCGGTCGCGCCCTCGATCGTCAGGTCCGCCGGGCGCGCGAGCGGCCCGCTCACGCGCGCCCGAGCGGTGAGCTGGACCGACGCCGCCAACCCGGCGGCGCCGCCTCCGAAGACGGCGTCCCGCAGCTCGACGTCGGCGAGCAGCGGCAGGTCCTTCCCCCATCCGATCGATGCGGCCAGCCTCCAGCGCCCGTTCGTCGTGTCGCCGAGCCGGACGTGCGCCCCGTCCGCGTCCAAACGCAGCTCGCCGTCGAGGTCCCCCGGGGCGCGCTGGGCGAGCGCGACGTCCGACTTCGCCAGGCGGGCGTCGTGCCCGCGGGTCCGGAAACTGGCCTGCGGCCCCTCCGGTCCCCACGCGAACGGACCCGACAGGGAGAGGGTGCCGCTTCCCTCGAGCCCCGAGGCTCCGACGAGCGAGAGGCGATCCAGGCGCGCATTCGCCTCCTCGAGCGACCCCGACACGGTCCCCGCCGCGGGGTCGAGGTCGAGCTCGAACCGGAGGTCGAGCGCGGGTCCGTGCGCGACCGCGTCGCGGAACCGCCAGCGTCCGGCCTCCACCACGACGCCGGCCGACGCCGCGTCCACCGACTCGCCGAACACGACTCCGTCGCGCAGCCCGACCGTCCCGCCGCCGCGCAGCCCTGCGGGTCCGGCTTCGAGCGTCAATGCGGCGTCGGCGAGCCCGTCGGCGTCGAGATCGACACCGGCGCGCGCGAGCAGCGCCCCGAGCGGCAGGCCGGCCGCGGCGAGGTCGAGACGCTCGATCGCGACCTGTTCGTCGACGCGAAGGGTGGCGCTGGCCTCGACGCTCGAGGCACCGTCCCGCGCGCGCAGGGCCCGGATCGACAGGGTGGGACCAGAGAGCGCGAGGTCGAGGTGTGCGGCGTCGAAGCGCTGGCCGTCCCAAGCGCCTTCGGCGAGATCGAGCAGGAGATCGAACGACGGGCTCTCACCCAGGACGATCGTCGCGGCGAGCGTGCCGGTCCCCGAGATCGGGCGACGCACGATTTCCGGGGGCGCCACCTGAAGCGCCTCGAGGATCGTGAGCGTGCCTCGCTGGGTCGCGGCGGCGTCCGCGGTCGAGCCCTCGAGCCGCACGGTCGACGGAACCTCCGGACCGGTCAGGGAGGCATCGACGTCCACCACCAGGCGCGCACCCGAAAGCCGGACCGGCGCACGGTCGATCGCGACCCGCCCCTCGAGGAAGCGAACGGTACCGCTCCCCGCGGTCGGAAGTCCCGGGCCGGGGCCGGGGACGGCGTCGAAGGAGGCCGATCCGCGCCAGGTCTCCGGCCGCCCCGGTTCCCCCGTCACCGCGAACGTCCCGTTCGCCGACGCGGCGACGGGGAACGGGAGCTTCGCGAGGTCGAGGATCGCCCGCACGTCGACGCCGCTCCCGGCGACGTCGGTCCGGAAGGAAGTCGGTCGGGAGAATCCGACGTCGACCGATCCCGTGACCTCGCCGCCGAAGGCGCGCGCGCGGAGATCTCGGAGCTCGAGGCCCGCCGGGGTGATCGAGAGGCGGGCGTCGGCGGAGGCGGCGGCGAGCGGTCCGAGTCGGAAACCGTCGACATGGGCCTCGCCGAGCACCAGGAATCCGGGCCCTCCCTTGTCGATCCGGAGGGTCGCGCGCGCGACGCCGCCGATCTCGGGGAACTCGCCGAGGTAGGCGTGAAGCCCCGAGACGGGGCCTTCGACCTCGGCGGTCGCGGAGAACGACGTCGCGCCGGCGAGGCGCACGACGCCGTCCAGGTTCCCGTGAAGCCCGGCGCCCGCGAGCGCGAATCGCTCGAGGTCGATCCCGCGCTGCGACCAGCGCAGCGTTCCCGAGGCCTCGAACGGGAGCGCCTTCTCGATCGGCGGGCGGACGATCGAGCCCGAGGCGCTCGCCGGTCCGACGAGCGCATGACGGTAGGCATCCCACACCCCGTCGAAGTTCGCGCCGGACAGTCGTGCGTCGAGCGCCTGCGCCGCGTCGCGATAGGTCACCCGGCCCCCGGCGACCCGGACCCGGACGAGCTCCACCTGGACGGCGCTTTTTCCCTTCGGCCGGCGCGCGAACGCCTCGACCCAGCGTGCGTCGATCGCCACGTCCGGGGCGTCGAGCACGAGCTCCTCGAGCCGGACCCGGCCCGCGGCCATCGCGGCGAGCGACGACCACGCCAGCCGCACGCTCCCCGATCCGGCGAGCACGGTGAGCGGGGGGGCGTCGCCCGCGGGGATCGTCAGGCTCGCGTCCTCGAAGCGGGCCTCGAGGCCGGTGACGGAGACGTCGAGGGAGCCGAAACGCACCTCCCCCCGGACCGCGGCCGACAGTTTCTCCTCGAGGAAGCGGTGCAGGCGGGTGCGCTCGGGCTGCTCCGCGGCGCCCGCGGCGAGCCCCACGGTCGCGGCCAGGAGCGTCGCCGCGGCGCGTGCCCGCCGCGTCACCCCTCGAGCCCCCGTCGGGCGAGGATCACGCACTTCAGGTAACGGCTCTCCGGGAACCCCAGGCGCACGGGGTGGTCGGCGGCCTGGCCGCGGCGCTCGATGAGGGTCGCCTGGATCCCCGCGTCCGCGGCCGCCTCCGCGACGAGCTCCACGAACTCGGGCTCGCCGAGGTTGTAGGAGCACGACGACGAGACGAGCACCCCCCCCGGCGCGAGCAGGCGCAGCGCCCGGAGGTTCACTTCCTTGTAGCCGCGACGGGCTTCGGCGAGGTCGCCCCGGCTCTTCGCGAACGCCGGCGGGTCGATCAACACGAGGTCGAACCGCTCTCCGGCGCGGTCGCGCGCGCGCAGGTCGTCGAAGACGTTGGCCTCCACGAACGCGAGATTGCCCAGCCCGTTCAGCGCCGCGTTCTCGGCGGCGCGCGCGAGCGCGTCGGCGGAGGCGTCGACCACGACGACGGACTCGGCGGTTCGCGCCGCGTGGAGGGCGAACGAGCCGTGGTAGGCGAACGCGTCGAGGACCCGACCGCGCGAGAACCGCGCCGCGGCGATGCGATTGTCCGCCTGATCGAGGAAGGCGCCGGTCTTCTGACCCTTCCACGGGTCGGCGAGGTAACGGATCTCCCCCTCCCGCACCTCGATCCGTTCCGGGGGGGTTCCGCGCAGCGCGAGCACCTCGCGAGGGAGCCCCTCGAGGGTGCGGACCGCCGAGTCGTTGCGCGCCAGGACCGAGTCCACCGGGCGGTGCTCGGCGATCGCGTCGAGCCAGACGGGAAGCAGGCGCTCGGCTCCCGCGGTGAGGACCTGAACGACGAGGTGCCGTCCGTACAGGTCGGCGACGAGACCCGGAAGTCCGTCGCTTTCGCCGAAGACCAGACGCACCGCCTCGCGCCCGGGGCAGGTGCGGTCGCGCCATGCGATCGCCTCGGCGACGCGGGAGCGCCAGCAGGCCTCGTCGGGGGGCGGGACGTCGCCCCGACGCACGAGCCGCAGCGTGATCTTCGAGTGTGCCGAGTAGAAGGCCCAGCCCAGCGCGGCTCCCGCGGGTCCGAGCACCCGGACGAGGTCGCCGTGGCCGGACGATCCGACCTCCTCGACGTCGTCGCGGAAGATCCAAGGATGCCCGGAGCGAAGCCGGCGCGCCCCGCGGGGGCGAACCCGGACCTGGGGAAGGCCGGCCGCGGGGCTCACGGCCTCGAGCCCGCTATTCCTCGGAGGCGTCGTCGTCGCCTTCGTCGACGACGAGGGGCTCCTCTTCGGGCGTGGTCTCGACCTCCTCGTCCTCGTCGACCTCCGCCTCGAACTCCTCCGCCTCGTCCGCCGGGGCCTCCGCCTCGGGCTCCGCGGTCT
Source organism: Candidatus Polarisedimenticolaceae bacterium (assembly GCA_036376135.1). Classification (NCBI taxonomy): domain Bacteria; kingdom Pseudomonadati; phylum Acidobacteriota; class Candidatus Polarisedimenticolia; order Candidatus Polarisedimenticolales; family Candidatus Polarisedimenticolaceae; species Candidatus Polarisedimenticolaceae bacterium. The sequence continues at coordinate 17,085 of DASVAW010000051.1, forward strand.
CCTCGTCCTCGTAGTCCTCGTCCTCGCCGGGGTGGTACGCGTACTGCGGGAGTTTTCCCTGCTCCTCGAGCTCCTGGCAGGTGATGCAGTAACGCGCCCAGGGCTGGACCTCGAGGCGCTTGCGCGGAATCGTCGCGCCGCACTGCTGGCAGTTCCCGTATTCCCCGCGATCGATGCGTCGCAGCGCCTCCTCGATCATCACGAGCTGCTTGCGGTCCATCTCGGTGAGCGAGAGCAGGAACTCGCGGGCGTAGGAGTTCACGGCGTAGTCGATGTAGTCCTCGGTGCCGTTGTCGAGGCTCTCCTCGCTGTCGCCCTTGCTGATCGAGTACTGCTGCATCTGGTCGCGCTGCTTGCGCAGGAGCAGCTCGCGGAAGGGCGCCCACTCCTTGCGTCGCTGCGCCACGGCGGCGGCGCGGGACGCGGGCGTGCGCGCGACCTTCGGCTCGGGCGTCCTGGGCGCCTTCGCGGGAACCGGGCTCGGGGCGGGAGCGGGCTTCGGAGCCTTCGCGGCCTTCGCCGGAGCGGGCTTCGCAGCCTTCTCGATCTTCGCCGGCTTGGGGGCGGCCTTCTTCGCCGCGGGCTTCGCCGCCTTCGCGGGAGCCTTCGGCGCGGCCTTCTTTTTGGCGGGCGCCTTGGCGGTTTTCGCAGGCGCCTTGGTCTTCGACTTGGCCTTCATCGACTCCTCCGGTCCGACCGGCGGCTGAGGGATATCCCGGAAAAGCGGCGTACTATAGATCGCTCGAGGACGAGCGTCAAGAAAACCCGCTGTTTCGCGCTTTTCGAGTTCAAAAGTCCAGCGGGATCCTCGGCCGCCCCCGCGCGCCCACCACCGCGAACGGTTCCACGACCCGGATCTGCCGGTCGAGACGCGCGATGTGGGCGACGGCGTCTCCGGGATTGACCATCGGGATCGTCGTCGTCCCGAGCACCACCCCGGTCGCCGGGCTGCGTACGGAGACGACCTCCCGCCCGAAGGGGTTCGTGATCCCGCCGAGCACGTCCCCCTCGAACACGAGATCGCCGGGGCGGGTGCGCAGATCGAGGATGCCCCCGCGGGAGGCACGGACCCACGCCGCCCGCTTGACCACCACGCGGAAACGCGGCTGCCGCGGCGGGATGTCGAGCATGCCCAGCGCCGCGAGCACGTTGTAGACGCCGAAGAGCCCCTTGCGGATCTCCCGTCGCTGGAACTTGAAGGTCTCCCCCGCCTCGTAGGCGACGAACGGGATCCCGGACTCCGTCGCGGCGCGACGCAGCGAGCGCAGGCGACCGGGGTTGTCGAAGATGAACTCCGCGCCGAACGCCCGGGCGAGCGACTCCGCCCCGGGGTCGGACAGGTCGGCCCTCAAGTGCGGGAGGTTGACCCGTCCCACGGCCGCGGTGTGGAAGTCGACGCCGTGGTCGGCCTTCCGCACGATCTCGGCGAAGACCGTCGCGGCGACGCGCGCCGCCGCGGAGCCCTCGGGGTTGCCGGGGAAGCAGCGATTGAGGTCGCGCCGGTCCGGGAGGTACCGGGAGTGGGAGAGGAATCCGAACCGGTTGACGACGGGCACGCAGACGAGCGAGCCGCGGATGCGGTCGTGCGAAAGGCCCAGCAGCACCTGGCGGACGATCTCGACCCCGTTGAGCTCGTCGCCGTGAACGGCCGCGACGAGCGCGACGGTCGGCCCGGCCTCCCTCCCGCGAATCACCGTCACGGGGATGCTCACGGGGTTCGCCGTGTAGAACTCCGAGATCTTGAGGAGGATCTCCTGCGTGGAGCCGGGCTCGATCGGGCGGCCGCCCACGCGCAGCGGCTTCGGCCGCGCGGCGCGCCGGCGGCTCACGCCATCGCCTCGCGCGGCGGGCGACGCGAGCGGGCGTACCCGGCCGCGTAGTCGACGATCTCGCCCGCCACGTCCACCCCGGTCGCCCGTTCGAGACCCTCGAACCCCGGTGAGGAGTTGATCTCGATGACCTTGGGGCCGGACTTCGACTCGAGCATGTCCACGCCCGCGATGTGGAGGCCCATGATCCTCGCCGCCTCGATCGCGGTGCGCGCGTATTCGGCGGGGAGGCGCACGGCCCGTCCCGTCCCGCCGCGGTGGATGTTCGACCGGAAGTCCCCCATGCGCGCCGTCCGCCGCATCGCCGCGGCGACGCGGTCGCCGACGACGAGGGCCCGGATGTCGCGGCCGCGGCTCTCGCGGATGAACTCCTGGACGAGGATGTTCTGTCCGAGCGACCACAACGTGTGCACGATCGAGTCCACCGCTTCCGGGGTCTCGGCGAGCATGACGCCGACCCCCTGCGTTCCCTGGATCAGCTTGAGGACCACCGGCGGGCCTCCCACGATCTTCAGCGCGTGCGGCATCTGCTCCGGGTGGCGGGCCATCACCGTCTTGGGGATGTCGATGTCGTGCCGCGAGAGGAACTGGAGGCTTCGCAGCTTGTCGCGCGAGCGGCCGATCGCGTAGGACATGTTCACGACCGGGACGCCCATCATGTCGAACTGGTTCACCACGGCCAGGCCGTAGTCGGTGATCGTGGCCCCGATCCTCGGGAGCACGACGTCGACGCCGGACAGGCGCCGCTGCCTCGGCCCGTGGTGCACGGCCGGCGCGCGCCGGCCGCACACGAGCCAGCAATCCAGCGGGTCGACGACGGACGCCTCGTGCCCGCGGGCCGTCGCGGCCTCGACGAGGCGGCGCGTCGTATAGAGCGCCGCCCTCCGGGACAGGATCACGAGGCGCATGGGGATCAGGCCGTGCCGGACCCGCCGCCGCCCTTCTCCGCCAGCGAGGCGTGTGCGGCCGCGAGCCTCGCGACCGGCACCCGGTACGGGGAGCACGACACGTAGTCGAGCCCGGCGGCGTGGAAGAACTTCACGGACTCGGGGTCCCCGCCGTGTTCGCCGCAGACGCCGAGCTTGAGCCCGGCCCGGCCGCGCCGCCCCTCCTCGCACGCGAGCTTCACGAGGCGGCCGACGCCTTCGGTGTCGACGGTCTGGAACGGGTCGGCCCGGAGGACTCGTTTCTCGAGGTACTCGGGGAGGAACTTGCCGACGTCGTCGCGGCTGAAGCCGTACGTCATCTGGGTCAGGTCGTTGGTGCCGAACGAGAAGAACTCCGCCTCGCGGCCGATCGATTCCGCGACGATCGCGGCCCGGGGGACCTCGATCATGGTCCCGACGAGGTGCGCGATGCGGACCTGGGTTTTCTTCTCGACCTCCGCGCCCACCGCACGCACGCGCTCCCGGAGCTCGGTGAACTCCCTCAGGGTCCCGACGAGCGGGATCATGATCTCCGGCTTGACGTCCACCCCCTTCTTCAGGGAGGCGGCGGCGGCCTCGAAGATCGCGCGGACCTGCATCTCATAGATCTCGGGATACGTGATCCCGAGCCGACAGCCGCGGTGGCCGAGCATCGGGTTGGCCTCGTGGAGCTGCTCGGCGCGCGCCTCGAGGGCCTTCACGCCGACCTTCATCTCCCGCGCGAGCCTGCGGAACTGCTGCGGCGTCGTCGGCAGGAACTCGTGGAGGGGCGGGTCGAGCAGGCGGATCGTCACCGGCAGGCCGTTCATCGCCTTGAAGATCCCGATGAAGTCCTTGCGCTGCATCGGGAGGAGCTTGGCGAGCGCCTTCTGCCGCCCGCGGAGGTCGTCGGCGAGGATCATCTCGCGCACGGCGGCGATGCGGTCCTCTGCGAAGAACATGTGCTCGGTGCGGCAGAGTCCGATCCCCTCCGCGCCGAACGCGCGCGCGACGTCGGCGTCGTGGGGGGTATCCGCGTTGGTCCGGACCTTCAGCCGGCGAACCTCGTCGGCCCAGTCCATCAGGCGCGCGTAGCGCCGGTAAAGCGGCGACTTCGCGGCCTTGAGCGTCCGCTCGACGAGGACCTGCTGGATCTCGGACGGGTGCGTGTCCAGGGAGCCCAGCAGCACCTCTCCGGTGGCGCCGTCGATCGAGAGGGCGTCCCCCTCGCGGAGCGTCCGGCCGCCGGCCTTGAGCCGGCCGGCCTTGGCGTCGACCTGGATGGCCTCGGCTCCGACGATGCAGGGCTTGCCCATCCCGCGCGCGACGACGGCGGCGTGCGAGGTCATCCCGCCGCGGCTCGTGAGGATCCCGACCGCCGCGACCATCCCGGCGAGGTCCTCGGGGCTCGTTTCGGCGCGGACGAGCAGGACCTTCTTCCCGCGGCGGGCGAGCTGCACCGCGTGCTCGGCGGTGAACGCGACGATGCCCGAGGCGGCCCCGGGCCCCGCGGGGAGCCCCTTGGCGAGCAGGCGGCCGCCGCGGCTGGCCTGTTCCTTCTCTCTCGCGTCGAAGATCGGCGCGAGGAGCTGGACGAGCATGTCCGGCTCGATCCGGCGCAGCGCCTCGTTCCGGTCGATCGTGCCCGCCTCGTGGAAGTCGAAGGCGATGTTCAGGGCCGCGAGGCCGGTGCGCTTGCCGGTGCGGGTCTGGAGCATGAAGAGGCGGCCGCGCTCGATCGTGAACTCGATGTCCTGCATGTCCTTGTAGTGCGTCTCGAGCTTCTGCCGGATGTCGAGCAGCTGCGCGTAGCAGGAGGGGATCATCTCCTCGAGGGAGGTGTGGTCGCCGCCCGCCGCCTGCGCCCGCGAGATCGGCTTGGGCGTGCGGATCCCCGCGACCACGTCCTCGCCCTGCGCGTTCTCGAGGTACTCGCCGTAGAAGACGTTCTCGCCGGTCGCGGGATTGCGCGTGAAGGCCACGCCGGTCGCGCAGTCGCTCCCGAGGTTGCCGAAGACCATGCTCTGCACGTTGACGGCGGTCCCGAGGTCGTCGGCGATCCCGTACTGGCGCCGGTAGAGCTTCGCGCGATCGTTGTCCCAGCTGCGGAACACCGCGGCGATCGCCCCCCAGAGCTGCTCGCGCGGCTCCTGCGGGAACGGCTTGCCGCTGGCCTTGCGGACCTTCTCCTTGTAACGGACGACGAGCGCCTCGAGGTCCGACGCGGAGAGGTCGGTGTCGTGCTTGACC
>DASVAW010000052.1 GCA_036376135.1 Candidatus Polarisedimenticolaceae bacterium
CGCCTGCGACCCCGGCTTCGAACACCGCTGGGAACCGGGCGGTTGGTTCGGCACACACGGAGACCACTCGGTGTCGCTCGAGGTGAGGGACGCTTCCGGAAACGTGGCGTCGGACCTGCGGGCGTTCACGATCGATACGACACCCCCCGAGGTGACGCTGGCGTCGCCGGCCGCGACGCTCGTCGCGGGTCAGGTCGTCGGGGTGTCGGTGGTCTTCACCGCGTCGGACGACGACGGCGCCCTGGGGGCGGTGGAGACCGAGCGGATCCTGCTGAGCGGCTGCGTCCTGTTCGACGGGACCACCTACGGCGACGCCGACGGGCTTCTCTCCGACGAGTCGATCGCGCTCTCGCCGGGCCTGCTGTGCGAAGCGGCGTCGCGCTGCGGCTGGACGACGCTCGTCGAGCCCGAGCTGCGAGTCGAGGCCGTCGATTGCGGCGGGAACGTGGGATCCGACTCGCATCGCTTCGCCGGTTCGCTGAGAATGCGTCCCGGAGTGTGCGGGCGAGTGCCCGCCTTGCGAGGGGTCGATGAGAACGCGCGCGATGGTCGTCGGGGTGCTCGCCCTGATGTCGGGAGCCTGCGCCCCAAGAACTGAGCCCGTCGCCGAGGTGCCCAAGGCCGACGCGCCCGCGGCGTCGACCTCCACTCCCGCCTGGGACCTCGCCTGGGCGAAAGGGGCGGTCTTCTATCAGGTCTTCGTCCGCTCGTTCCAGGATTCCGACGGCGACGGCGTGGGAGACCTGAAGGGGCTGATCTCGCGCCTCGACTACATCCAGGAGCTCGGCGCCGAGGGGATCTGGCTCATGCCCGTCTTCGAGTCGCCGAGTTACCACGGCTACGACGTCGTGGACTACGAGACGATCGACCGGGAGTACGGGACCAACGCCGACTTCGAGGCCCTCTGCGCGGAGGCCCGCAAGCGCGGGATCCGCGTCATCGTGGATCTCGTGGTGAACCACTCGGGGCGGGCGCACCCCTGGTTCTCCGACCCCTCGAAGAAGGACTGGTACATCTGGAGGAGCGACGACCCGGGGTGGACGCAGCCCTGGGGCGGCGGTCCCACCTGGCATCGCGGCAAGCACGGGTACTTCTACGGCGTCTTCTGGGACGGGATGCCCGATCTGAACTGGCGCAACCCGGCGGTCGGCGCCGAGATGGCCCGCGTCGCGCGCCTGTGGCTCGACCGCGGGGCGGGCGGGTTCCGCCTCGACGCCACCCGCCACCTCGTCGAGGACGGCCCCGGGCCGGGGCAGAGCGACACCAAGGACACCCACCGGTTCCTCGGGGAGTTCGCGGCCGCGGTTCGCGCCCACAAGCCCGACGCGCTTCTCGTCGGCGAGAACTGGACGACGACCGACAACATCGCGCCGTATTTCGACGAGCTCCCGATGAACTTCAACTTCCCGCTGGCGTCGGCGATCGTGGACGGCGTGCGAGCGCAAAGCCCGGACAAGATCGCCTTCGCGCTGAAGGACGTCGGGATGACCTACCCCGACACGGCGATGGACGCCCCGTTCCTCACCAACCACGACATGATCCGCGTCGCGACCGAGCTCGGGGGGGACCTCCGCAAGCTGAAGAACGCCGCGGCGATCCTCTTCACGGTTCGCGGCACGCCGTTCGTCTACTACGGTGAGGAGATCGGCCTGAAGAACGGTCCGGGGCGCGCCGACGAGGAGAAACGCACGCCGATGCCGTGGGCGCCGCTGGCGCCCGGGAGGGGGTTCACGACCGGAACGCCCTGGCACCCCTTCCAGGACGCGGTCGATGCCGACGAAAGCCTGCTCGCGGCCTACAAGGGGTGGATCAAGCTCCGGCGCGAGCACCCGGCGCTGCGCGACGGGAGCCTCCGGGTCGTCGACGGCGAAGGGGCGGTTTTGGTCTACGAGCGCGAGGCGGCGGGAGAGAAGCTGCGGATCGTGCACGACCTCGACGGGCCGGAGACGCCGTGTCCCGACTGGGCATGCGGCGTCGCGGGGGCGCAGGTCGTCGCGACGCTCGGGGACTCGAAGGTGTACCGGTTGCCGTAGCAGCCTCCCGGGCGTATTGTGTACATCAAGATGTACATGGAGGCTGCATGAAGAAGCGCTGGTCGATTGCCGAGGCTCGCGCCCAGCTGCCCACCCTCGTCCGGTCTGCCGAGAAGGGGGGCGTGGTGGAGCTCACCCGGCGGGGAGAGGCGGTCGCGATCCTGGTCGGCAAGGCGGAATTCGATCGCCTGGCCTCGGCTCCCGGCGGGTTCTGGGAGGCCCTCGAGGCGTTTCGCGGGCGGCACGATCTCCTCGCGCTCGACTTGGACCCCGAGGAGATTCTGGCAGGAGCGAGGCCGGCGGAGCCGGGCCGGAAGGTGCGCCTGTGAGCCTTCGCTACCTGCTGGATACGAACGTCGTGTCGGAGCCGGTGCGTTCGCGGCCGTCGCCGAGCCTCATGGCCCGCCTCGAGCGTGAAGCGGCGGTCTGCGCGATCTCGAGCGTCGTGCTTCACGAGCTCCGGTACGGGTGTGTCCGCATGCCCCCGTCGGACCGGCGTCGTGCGTTCGAGGAGTACGTCGTCGGGGTGGCGTCGCGCCTGCCCGTGCTGGACTACGACGCGTCGGCCGCCGCGTGGCACGCGGAAGAGCGGGCGCGTCTCGAGGGGAAGGGGAAGACGCCGACGTTCGTGGACGGGATGATCGCTGCGGTGGCCGCCGTGCGGGGCCTTACGCTCGTCACCCGGGACCGGAGGGGCTTTACCGGTTTCCGAGGGGTCGAGATCGAATCCTGGGACTGATCCGGCGAGCTACTTCGGCTTCCCGGGCTTGACCCCGGGGAGCTTCACGAGGGCGTCGGACTTCAGGTCGTAGCTTCGCAGGACCTGCTCCTGCGTCCTCCCTTCGGGGACGAGGATGTCCACGAACGGGGTCTGCAGATCGAGCTCGCCTTCGTGTCCGCCGCCGAGGCACTCGTCGGAGGCGGACAGGCACAGCGGAACGACGAAGAGGGTGTCCCCGCGCAGGCCGACGTCTCCCATGGACCCGCGCAGGTCGAGCCGGCCGTCGATGTTCGCGACGCTGATCGCGACCACGTAGCTCCAGTCGGCCGAGGCCGGGCCGCCGAGGAACTCGTCGGGGACGAAGAAGCGGATCTTGTTTCCCCGCACCGTGATCCGGGTCGGGAAGAAGACACGCGTCTCGACCTCCTCGGCGATCTCCTTGCGAAGGGCTTCGATCCTCGCCTCGCCCAGCCGTTCGCCGGCCTCCTTCTTGTCGCGCTTGATGTCGCGCAGGAGGTAGCGGCGCAGGGCCGAGCGGGCCTCGGGCGGGCGCGGGGTCAGGATCACCGCGCGCTCCCACGCGTTCTCCGGGGCGATCTCGGCGTTCCGCTCGGGGAGGGCGTTCAGGGCGCCGGAGCCGGGCTTGCCGTCGGTGTCGATGTAGACGTCCACGTTGAAGGTGTAGAAGCCCCAGCGGGCGACGTCGGTGAGGTTCGAGCCTCCGAAGTCGATCACCTGCGAATCGGGCTTCCGGATCTGGCGCGCGAGCGCCACCTCGAACTCGGTCCCTCCCTCCACCGCGTAGGCGGCGAAGCCCGTCAGGTCGAGCTCCCCCGTCTGGAAGTTCCCGCGCAGCGGGTAACGGACGGAACCGTCGCCGTGATCGTCCCCGGTGGAATCGGCGATCCGGAACGTCGCGCCGCGGGCGGCGGCGGGGGTGGCGAGAAGCAGCATGGAGGCGAGGAGCGTCAGAGTTCGCTTCATGGCTCCGGCAGCATAGGCACGGGGCTGCGAATGTCAACTCGGTCGATACCAGTTCTCCGATCGGCATCGTGCGACGTTTCGCTTGGAAGAGAGACATGCGTGGCGATGACGAGCGTCAGACGTTTCCACCGAATCCGTGACATCCGTCAAGCCGACGCGAGCGCGTCTTGATGCCTGCCTCGAGAGTGCTACGGTACGCCACAAGTTGACGGGGGCCTTCGGGCCCGACTCACACGACGGCGCTGAGGGGACGACGGCGTCGAGACCCGCCAGCTCGGGGTTGCTCGAATGGCCGGAAGCCGCACAGGCGCCCGCGCGCGCAACGATCAAGGTCTTCGCGCCTGGAAACGACCCCTCCCGAACGCACCAACGAACGCATCGTTCGGCCGCACTCCGCGGAGTCGATCGCCTCCGGTGCCTCCAACGGTCCTGGATTCGACTGAACTCCATCCCGTCGTCCCGGCCCCGCAAGTCGCCGAACGCCCCAGCGGCGGCACATCAGCATGCATTCGGAGTTGTGTCTTGGAGGATCGTCATGAAGGACCAATCAGCCCACCGGCTAAGCGTGTCGATCGTCACCCTGGCGCTGCTGGCGAGCGCAGCGCCAGCGCTCCGCGCGCAGGAGCACCTGCGCAACCCGCGTCGGACCGCCGTTCCAATCGTCGAGCCCGCTCGCCTCGCGGAGGCATGCGCGTTACTCGACGACGAGGGAATGCGCCCGTCGTTCTCCGGAATGTTCGAGACCACGCTCCTCCTCGCCTGCGGGCGAGCCGACGAACTCGGCGGGGTGACTCAGGGAGGAGGCGGGCAGGTCGCCACCTTCGGCGGAACCGACGTGCTCGTCAACAACCCGGCCGGAGACGGGAGCGGTAGCTCGCGGACCCAGAGCGAAACGAGCATCGCGAGAAGCGAGACGTCGGGGATCCTATGCGCCGCGTACAACGACTCTTATCACGGAGTAGTACAGGGCACGGGTTTCACGGGCTTCAGCCACTCGGCGAACGGAGGTGCCACCTGGGTGGACCATGGCGTCGTTCCGATCGGTGGCGGAGGACTCTCAAGAGGCGACCCGTCAACCGTTTGGAGCCGGCGAGATGGCACGTTCTATCACACATCACTCCATAGCTCGGGCTTGGGACTATGGAACCTGGGCTCCAGTTGCAGCGCGGCGGCATGGGTGGGGATGATCCACACGGGTGCCAGCGACGACAAGGAACTAATGGCCGTCGACAACAACCCGACGAGCCCATACTTCGGACGACTCCACGTGGTGTGGACGAATTTCGCGGACGGGAGAATCTACGCGACTCGGAGCGACAACGGGACGGCCTGGAGCACACCCGTTCCCCTGAGTGCGTCTGGCGCGTTTGTGCAGGGCGCTTGGCCCGCGGTGGCCCCGAACGGCGACCTGTACGTCGCTTGGCTCCGTCGGGACTCGGGCCAAACCGTGATGAGCATCGAGGCGGTGCGATCGACGAACGGCGGCACGTCGTTCTCCTTCGTGACGAATCCCGCGTCGAACCAGACCTATCCCCGGGATGCCACGGCCACGACATCGTGCGGTCGACCGGCGCTGAAGTCGAACATTCGCCTATTGCCGTCGCCGCAGGTCGCCGTCGACCAGTCGGGCACCGTCCACATCGTCTACCCGTATGATCCGGACGGCTTCAACTCGGGAGACGTCGTCAACGTCTACTACCGGCGTTCCACGAACGGCGGATCCACTTGGGAGCCCGAGATCAGACTCAATGACGATACATCCACCAGAGATCAGTGGTTCCCGACCCTTGCCGTGGAGGGCGTTAACACGGTCGCTGTCACTTGGTACGATCGTCGCGCCAGTGCCACGAACACGTCGTACGAGCGCTACGGGGTCATTTCGTTGAACGGGGGCGCCTCGTTCCCCGCGAACGAGCGACTGAGCGACGTACAATCCTCGGTGGTCCTCGATCCCAACTTGGCAACGTGTTACCACGGGGATTACGACACGATGGTGGCGGACTCCTCGAAGACCTATTCGCTTTGGTCCGACGACCGTCGCGGTGACGCCGACGTCTACTTCGACTCGATGTCGTTCGCGGTATGCGGCAACGGAGTACGAGAGGGCGCGGAGCAGTGCGATGGCTCGGACCTGGGTGGCGGGAGTTGTGGCGTCATCCACTGCGGTGCCGGCACTCCCACGTGCACGTCTCAATGCACGCTTGAATACGCGAACTGCTCGTGCTGTGAAGAATGGATCAATCCCACTTCCAATAGCGGCCCGACCCCGGGAGCTAATACCGCGTTTCCTCAGCCGTTGCTGATCTACGACGATCTGGATGCGACGGGTTCGGCTGGGTTCTTCGGGGCCGGCTGCTGTTCGTTGGGGCACCAATTCTCGTGGAGCACCGGCGTAAAGACTGGGCGCGCGCGGCTGGTTCTCGGAGAAACGTCGAACGCCGGGACCGCACGTGCCTACTACTCGCTGGATTCCGGAACGTCATGGACGCAGTTCGGCTCGACGACGG